>NZ_JABUZF010000272.1:30233-31025 GCF_014897885.1 Halomonas sp. 3D7M
GCACCCACCGCCGATATGGCCGAAGGCGGCACCAAGGTCTTTATCCACACCCGCTCGGTAGACGACCTATTTGCCGCGACCGCCGCCGCCATGGAGCAGCTAGGCCTATCTATCCATGATGCCCGTATCGCCACCTCGCACAACGACTGGACGCTAAATACGTTTATTGTGCTAGATCATTACGGCCAACCTATCCGTGATCCTGAGCATATTGAGGAGATGCGTCGGCACCTCGTCGAAGAGCTGGACGATCCGGATGACTATCCAGAGATCGTCACGCGCCACACACCGCGCCAACTTAAGCACTTCAAAGTGCCCACCGAGGTAGTCATTGAGCAGGACCCAGCCAACGAACGTACGCTGCTAGAGCTAACTGCCCCAGACCGCCCTGGCCTACTGGCTCGTGTCGGGCGTATTTTTATGGAACAGGATATTGCCTTATCGGCTGCGAAAATTGCCACGCTGGGGGAGCGGGTTGAAGACGTTTTCTTTATCACCACGAAAGCGGGTGAGCCGCTCACCGACCCAGAACGGCAACAGCAGCTTCGCGAACGGCTTATCGAAGTATTAGGCGTGTAAGCGCTTAAATGAGCGACGCCTTGGTGGTTAAGTTTGAGGTGGCACCAGGGGTTGCCTATAATCGGCGGTTTAGTTGGCCGTTTTTACAGACATCCAGCACCGCCTTTAGGCTATCAACGGACATGCCATGAATCCTGATCTAAACCTTCTGCACCCCTATCCGTTTGAAAAGCTAGCCGCCCTAAAGGCAGCGCTTGTGCCACCGGCGGGGCT
>NZ_JABUZF010000272.1:31038-39483 GCF_014897885.1 Halomonas sp. 3D7M
ACCGGCGGGGCTTGCCCACATTCCCCTCACCATTGGGGAGCCTCAACACGCCCCTTACGCAGGGGCGTTAGAGGCGCTGGTTGCTCATCAATTAGAGATGGCTCGCTACCCGGCAACCAACGGCCTACCCGCCCTACGCGAAACAATTGCCCGCTGGGCAACCCAACGGTTTTCGCTTGCCGGGCTAGATGCCGAACAGCAAGTACTCCCCGTTAACGGCACCCGCGAAGCAATTTTTGCCTTTGTGCAAGCCGCGCTGGATCGCCAGCGCCCCGCTAAGGTGGCTGTTCCCAATCCCTTCTATCAAATTTATGAAGGGGCCACGCTATTGGCAGGGGGCGAGCCGCTCTATTTGGATTGCACTGCTGACAACGGTTTTCGCCCTGATTTTTCGGCCGTGAGCGCGGCGACCTGGCGCGATGTACAAATGGTATTCATTTGCTCACCGGGCAACCCCACAGGGGCCGTCACGCCACTTACTGAATTCAAGGAGCTCATCGCACTGGCCGATGAGCACGACTTTATCATCGCCTCCGATGAGTGCTACTCAGAGCTATATCTGGATGAAAGCACGCCCCCTCCCGGCCTACTGCAAGCCTGTGCAGAGCTTGGACGCGACGATTATCAACGCTGCGTAGTGTTTCATTCGCTATCTAAGCGCTCTAACCTGCCAGGGCTACGCTCCGGCTTTATAGCGGGTGACGCGAGCCTTCTCGCGCCGTTTAAGCGCTACCGCACCTATCACGGCTGTGCAATGTCGCTGCCGCTTCAGCACGCCTCTATCGCCGCTTGGCAGGATGAAACCCACGTACGTGCCAACCGGGACGCTTATCGCGAAAAATTTAGCGCTGTCACCAACGTGCTGGCACCCGTAATGGACTTCCCTACGCCGGAAGCGAGCTTTTACCTGTGGCCAGCAGTGCCCGACGGCGATGACATCGCCTTTACTCAGCGGCTATTTAGTGAGCAACACGTCAGCGTGTTACCTGGCAGCCTCATGGGCCGCCCAGGGAAAAATGGCCATAACCCCGGTTCGGGTCGACTACGTTTAGCATTAGTGGCGGAGCTTGCGCCCACGCTCGAAGCAGCTGAGCGACTTCGTCAACTGCTTGAGCGCGGCTAGACACCGTAGACTTGTTTAAGGAGGTTATATGCTGACACTCTATATCATCAACACATGCGACACCTGCCGCAAAGCACGCAACGTACTTGAAGAGAAAGGCATCCCTTTCAAGACCCATGACCTGCGTAAAGATGGTCTTTCAGCCGGCTTACTTGAGCACATTCTTGAGCGCGTACCGCTATTAGAAGCGCTTAATAAGCGCAGCAAAACATGGCGTGACTTACCCCAGGAAGAAAAAGACAGCCTGGATGCTACATCTGCCCGCAGGCTAGTGCTTGAACAGCCCACGCTGCTCAAAAGGCCACTGCTAGAAGTTGATGACGACACTATTTTAGTGGGCTACCGCGACGGCGATTACGACTCTCTCAGCGGCTAACATACCACTGAATCCTAACAACTGATTGTTATTCAAAACTTTAAAGGAAGACGCGTTATGCTGAGCTTCGCGCTTGGAATCGGCACCCAAAACACCCAGGGCGACTGGTTAGAAATCTACTACCCAGCCCCCCTGTTTAATCCTGCAGATAGCTTGGTAGCCGCTGCCAAAGAGGCGTTAGACGCCCCCGCTGGCAATACGGCAATCAGTTTCCTGCCCGAAGATTGCACGCGCTTGGCCAAAGCGTTGGAAGCTGCTGGTCACTCTGAGCAGGCAGCACTCGCCGAATCATTCGCCGCCAGCCATCGCCCCCTGGTCGCGATGTTTTTAGAAAGCGATCAGGCACCGCAGACCGTTCCTGAAGTTTACTTAAAGCTGCACTTACTCTCTCACCGCTTAGTGAAGCCCCATGGCTTGGATCTGACGGGAATGTTTGGCCTGCTGCGCAACATCGCCTGGACCAACGAAGGCGCGATTGATATCGAAGAGCTGCCTGCCCGCCGCCTAAAAGCGCGTTTAGCGGGTCGCGCGCTGTCAGTCGACTGCGTCGATAAATTCCCCAAAATGACCGATTACGTGGTACCCACCGGCATCCGCATTGGCGACACTGCTCGCGTGCGCCTGGGCGCTTACCTGGGTGAAGGCACCACGGTAATGCATGAAGGCTTCGTCAACTTCAACGCAGGTACTGAAGGCCCCGGCATGATTGAAGGGCGCATTTCTGCTGGCGTCATGGTCGGCAAAGGCTCCGACCTGGGCGGCGGCTGCTCCACCATGGGAACGCTGTCTGGCGGCGGCAATATCATTATCAAGGTAGGCGAAGGCTGCCTGATTGGCGCTAATGCAGGCATCGGTATTCCGCTAGGTGACCGCTGCACCGTAGAAGCGGGCTTGTATATTACCGCGGGCTCGAAAGTTACCCTGCTCGACGATCAGAAACAAGAAGTTAACACCGTGGCAGCACGCGAGTTAGCAGGCCAAGATGACTTATTGCTGCGTCGCAATTCACAAAATGGCCGCATTGAGTGCCTGACGAACAAAAGCGCCATTGCGCTGAACGAGGCACTGCATGCCCATAACTGAGCCTGAAACGCTGTCGCCCACGTTGCAGCTCGCGTTTGAGCTACTTAGCCGGGCGTCAGTAACGCCGGATGACGAAGGCTGCCAGGAACTCATGATCGAGCGCTTAACAGCGCTCGGTTTTCATATCGAGCAACTGCCGTTTGGCGATGTCAAAAACTTCTGGGCAATAAGAGGCCATCATGGCCCCGTATTGGCCTTTGCTGGCCACACTGACGTTGTGCCCAGCGGCCCCCACACGAACTGGGAATTCCCACCGTTTGAGCCGTGTATTGATGAGCACGGCATGCTCTGTGGGCGAGGCGCAGCAGACATGAAGGGCAGCCTAGCGGCGATGCTCACCGCCGTTGAGCGCTTTGTGACCACCCATCCAGAGCACGATGGCCGGATAGCGTTTTTAATCACATCCGATGAGGAAGGCCCTGCCATCGATGGCACCAGCGCAGTGGTTGAGCATTTACGCGAACGCAACGAGCGCTTGGACTACTGCATTGTCGGTGAACCCTCGTCGACCTCACGACTGGGCGATATGATTAAAAACGGACGCCGCGGGTCATTGGGCGGCGTTCTACATCTCAAAGGGATTCAGGGTCATGTGGCCTACCCACACCTTGCGCGCAACCCTATTCACCAAGCGATGCCCGCACTGGATGCGTTGGTTAACGAGCACTGGGACGCAGGCAATGACTTTTTCCCTGCCACCAGCTTCCAGATATCTAATTTTCGCGCGGGCACCGGGGCCACTAACGTTATTCCAGGTGAAGTAGAGGTCGTGTTTAACTTCCGCTATTCCACGGAAGTTACCCATGAGATGCTAAGAAGCCGCACCGAGTCGATTTTGGATAAGCATGGCCTTGAGTACCATATTGATTGGACGCTCAACGGCGAACCATTCCTGACCGCAGAAGGCGAATTAGTCGATGCTGCCATTCGCGGTGTAGAAGCCGTTACCGGCGAGCGCCCTGCGCTTTCGACCAGCGGCGGCACCTCGGATGGTCGCTTCATCGCCACACTTGGCGCCCAAGTGGTCGAGCTTGGCCCGCTTAACGACACTATTCATAAAGTGAATGAGCGCGTGCGCGCCAGTGACTTGGATGAACTAAGCCGCATTTATGAGGCAACGCTTCAAGCCTTGTTAACGGACGACGAGGTGAGCGTATGATGGAGCGGTTTCCGGATATCGAGGTATACCTTGCCAGCGTAGCGATAGATAAGCTCAATGCGTGGCTAAGCGAAGCTCTCGATGCACCGCCCCTTAGCCCAGCCGGCAAGGGCAAATGGAAGACTCGCGGCCACCATCAAGGTGAAGCTGTGCCCGTACTATTGGTGGACAAAGCGGCCGATGGTTTTGCCAGCTTGTGGTTTGATAGCCACCACACCCCGTGGCACACCGACCAAGAGTGCGCTCAGCACGCCGCCGAAGCTTTACAGACCGAGGTTCGCTGCTCGTTAGGTGGCTGGCACCCCGGCGATGACCCTGATCGCTTCTGGCAGGTATTGCCAGGGGGCCAGGAAAAAGCCATTGAATGGCCTGATTCAGGCCGTTAAACGCACAAGACCCCGCTTAGCGGGGTCTTGTTTTTCAGCAGTTAACGATGCTAGCGCGATTCAATTAAAGCGATTTAATCAAAGCTACTCAATAATACTAACGTCGTCTGCCTGAAGGCCACGGTCATTCTTAATCACGTGATAGCGAACAATCTGCCCTTCAGCAAGCATACGCGGGCCACGGCCACGAATAGCACGAAAGTGAACAAACACATCCTCGCCATTATCCCGGGTAATAAAGCCGTAACCTTTATTGGTGTTAAACCACTTTACTTCGCCCTCTTCGCGACCATCATTGGGGTCGATGATATCCTCCTCTTCATCATCTTCCACTTCAGGTACCGCTTGAGGCTGACGCGGCGCAGATTTAGTTCGAGAAACATCAGCTTTCACTACCATAGGCGGCGCCAGAGCAGCAGCGGCTAAAGTACCTATAAATAACGCAATAAAACATCCCAGAGCAGCGGCAATATACACACCACTTACCCCGCTGATGGCAAGCTCAGCCAGCCACTGCTCAGCAAGCGGTGCATTCGTTAAATGAACAATCCCCGCCAGAAGAAGTGGCGTGGGGGCGGCAAGTAAAACACTGATGAAGAAACAGCGAAAAACAACTTTTGGATTCATAGATGATAAAAGCTCTCTTGTTGTATGGGTAACAGACGAAGGACAATACTCGGCCAACTAGGCCCATTCCTAACAGTACCGAGCATACTACACAAGGTCACGATGTTATCATGACAAACGAATTATCGCCTGCAGAGCTAACTCAACTTCTTGAATCTTTAGAGAGTCGACTGGCTTACCAAGAGCATTGGCTAGACACCCTTGACCAAGCGGTTGCTCAGCAAGAGCGTCGGCTAGAAAAGCTGGAGCAACTGAGCACGCTGATGCGTGACCGCTTGCGCGAGCAGTATCAGGCGCTCCAGGCGGGTGACTCACAGGGTGATACCCGCCCAGAAGACGA
The DNA here is from genome assembly GCF_014897885.1 of Halomonas sp. 3D7M. Lineage (NCBI taxonomy): Bacteria > Pseudomonadati > Pseudomonadota > Gammaproteobacteria > Oceanospirillales > Halomonadaceae > Halomonas > Halomonas sp. 3D7M. The sequence goes on from NZ_JABUZF010000272.1 coordinate 36,133, forward strand.
AGTGCCTCCTCACTATTAGCACCACCACTAGCAGCACCACCCGGGTAACAGTAGTATCACCTACTACTAATTGACGTACCGATTATCATGCCACTGCACTCGCTGGGTCGATGCTCTTGAGTCCAAAAGCATCGGCAACAGCCTGATAAGTCACTTGACCATTATGGACGTTGAGCCCGGGCAGGAAGTGTGGGTCGTCTTTAAGCGCCTGTTGCCAGCCTTTATCAGCCAGCGCCAGTACAAACGGCAAGGTAGCATTGGTAAGACCCAGAGTAGATGTCCGCGCTACCGCACCAGGCATATTGGCCACGCAGTAATGGACGATGCCATCCACGATATAGGTTGGCTCGGCATGCGTCGTAGGCTTGCTGGTTTCAAAACAGCCGCCCTGATCGATGGCTACGTCTACCAATACACTGCCCGGCTTCATATCGGCCAGCATGGCACGAGTGATCAACTTGGGGGCGGCGGCACCGGGGATAAGTACGGCGCCAATGATCATATCGGACTCTTTAGCTGCCTGATCAAGGGCATCCGCCGTTGAGTAGACAGTTTTGATGCGCCCCTGGTAACGATCGTCCAGCACCTCTAAGCGAGCAATCGACTTGTCCAGAATGGTCACCTCGGCCCCCAACCCTAACGCCATACGGGCGGCGTTTTCGCCGACCACACCACCACCAATCACGGTAACTTTACCCGGCGCAACGCCTGGCACACCGGGCAATAGCACGCCGGAGCCACCCTGGGCTTTTTCCAGACTATGCGCGCCCGCTTGAACGGCCATGCGCCCAGCGACCGTGCTCATCGGTGCGAGCAGCGGTAGCCCACCTTTTGCATCGATGATGGTTTCATAGGCAATGCAGGTAGCACCGCTGGCCATCAGCCCTTGGGTTAATTTTTCCTCAGCGGCCAAGTGCAAATAGGTAAACAGCGTTTGGTTGGCGGTTAGACGCGCCACTTCTTCGGCCTGAGGCTCTTTTACCTTGAGAATCAGCTCGGCGTTTTGCCACAACGCATCTACATTAGCTTCCACCTGGGCGCCTGCGGCTTCATAGTCACTGTCACTAAATCCGGCTCCTTCTCCTGCAGCTGCCTGCACGCTTACCGAGTGGCCACGCCCTACTAGCTCCCGCGCGCCTGTCGGAGTGAGTGCCACCCGATACTCATGGTTTTTGATCTCTTTTGGGACGGCGATTTTCATTAGCGTTTTCCTTCTCTATTGATTGTTAGTGCTAAATCTCAACTGCTAAATCGTCAGAGCCTCATCTTTACTACCCAGCCGTTAGAGCCAGGCCATCAATAAGCGCTATTAAGCAAATTACAGCACAGCTGGCACTAACCACCACCCCAAGCAAGAAAAACAAAAAAAACGCCGGCTAAGGCGTTTTTTGGGAGAATAATCTAGCGTTTAACGAAAATCAGCAAAAAAATCGACGGCATTTCAGCATTAGCTACTCCGCCACCACCGCACCACCGTAAATGCGCTGGTACTCATCAGGCAGCCGCGTGGGCCGCCCACTGCTAAGCGCCACACAGGCAAACCTGGTGCGGGCATTTAGCAGTGTTTTGCCATTCTCCGCACGCTTAAGCTGAAACCGGCGGGTCAAACTAAAACGGCCATCGCAGGCAACAATCCACGTCGCCAGTTGCAACTTATCATCGACAAAGGCGGGAGCCAGATAGTCCAACTCATGCCGATGGACGACCATGGCACGGTCAAGGGACTGATAGCGCTCAAGGGATAGCCCCAAGGCTTCAGAGTGGGCCCAACTGATCTGCTCAACCCAGCGTAAATACTCGCTGTTATTGACATGCCGGTAAGCGTCAATGGCCTCCGGCGTCACCTGAAGGTTGATCACAAAAGGATCTGGTAGTGCCCACTCCATAATGCAACTCCTTGTGGTTACTCCTTGATGCTATTTTTTTGTCTTGCCAATGTTCGTCAAGCAGCGTCCTTGGCTTAGTCGCGGAATACCCGCACGCCCAGTGCCTTCAGATACGAGGTTTCCGGGATAGCCGGATGAACGGGGTGATCGGAGCCCTGATGCCCCTGAAAAATCACCTGGCCATGACGGTCTTGATGGCGAACGGCACCACGAACCACATCCACCAAACGCTCAGGCGCGAGGTGCATAGAACACGAGGCCGACAACAGCAAGCCATCGCGGCCCAATAGCCGCATCGCTTCACGGTTTAGTCGTGCGTAAGCGCGCTCACCATTAGGGATATCCTTGCGCTTTTTGATAAACGCAGGCGGATCAAGAATAATCACATCGAACTGCTCGCCGTCAGCTTTCAATGCTGCTAACGCTTCAAAGGCATCGCCTTCGGCTACCGCTACTTGCTCCTGCACACCATTTAGCTCAGCATTGCGTGCCACCTGATCCAGCGCTGGGGCAGAAGCATCGACACACAACACTTCTGAGGCACCGCTCGCAGCCGCCTGAACACCCCAACCGCCCACGTAACTGAATACATCCAGCACGCGCTTACCCGCCACTTGGCTGTTCAGCCATGCGCGATTGACGCGATGGTCGTAGAACCACCCTGTCTTTTGGCCATTCAGCACAGGCACGGCAAAGGTAACCCCATTCTCTTCCAGCAGAACCTCATCAGGAAGAGTACCCTTTACCACTTCGACGTGGGCTTCTAGACCTTCCTGGCGACGGCCGCCCGTATCATTGCGGAACACGATGGCACTGGGCTTAACGACTTTTTCCAGCGCATCGACAATATCTTCCGCCAACGCTTGCATACCTGCGGTATTCAGCTGTACCACCAGCACATCGCCGAAGCGGTCAATCACCAAGCCCGGTAACAGGTCGCCTTCACCGTGAATCAAACGGTAAAAAGGTTTATCGAACAGACGCTCACGCAGCGCTAGCGCTTGGTTGAAGCGGTGTACGAATAACGAGCGATCTAGACGCATTTCTGGGTCACGCGACATTACCCGACCACAAATCAGCGAGTGCGGATTAATGTAGGCGACGCCAAGGGTCTTGCCATTGGAAGCCTCAACTAACGCAGGCTCACCAGCAGCAAAGTTTTTTAGTGGCGTCTCTTTGATATCTACCTCATTGGAGTAGATCCACAGATGGCCCGCTTTCAGGCGGCGATCGGCATTTTTATTCAGGCGCAGGCGTTGAGTCACAACAATCTCCAAAAGAGCAATCTTACAAAGCACATAGACTCTGAAAGCATAGGCAAAACAGTTAATATCAAAGAGCGGCCGCTAACGCTGGCAACCAGGGCAAAACACGCTGGCCCGCTGGCCTAGAGTAATACGACGCAGCTCAACGCCACAGCGCAGACAAGGCTGCCCATGGCGCCCATATACATTCAGCTGCTGGG
>NZ_JABUZF010000272.1:39511-50592 GCF_014897885.1 Halomonas sp. 3D7M
AAAGTAACCTGGCTCGCCCTGCCCACTGACAAAATCCCGCAGCGTCGTGCCACCTTGGGTAATCGCTGCCGCCAGCACCTCTTTAACCGCCTCGGCTAGCTGCTGATAACGGGCCAGGGAAATTTTCCCAGCGGCACGTCGGGGATCAATACCCGCCATAAATAGCGCTTCGGCAGCGTAAATATTACCTGCACCGACCACCACGCGGTTATCCATTAAAAAAGGCTTTACCGCAACGCGTTTATTACGCGATGCGTTATAGAGCCAGCGACCGTTAAACGAGTCATCCAACGGCTCAGGACCAAGGTGCGCAAGGCGCGTATCCAAACTGCCATCGCCCTGCTGCCAGTCAACAAAACCAAAGCGGCGCGGGTCATGGTAGCGCAGCACATGCCCCTTGGCCGTCACCACGTCAACATGATCATGCTTTTTAGGCAAATCGCCGACGTTTGCAATCCTTAGGCTGCCCGACATGCCTAGATGCCACAACAGCGTGGCCTCACCTTCGAAAGTCGCCACGGGAATTTGGAGGTACTTAGCGCGGCGCTTTAATACGCCAACTCGGGCTCCTACTAGCCGCTCGGCTAGATCTTCGGGCACCGGCACGCGCAACCGAGTCTGGCGCACCAGCACCTCGGTAATCTCTTGCCCTTCTAAATAGGGGGCAATGCCGCGTCGCGTCGTTTCAACTTCAGGCAATTCGGGCATGATGAAAGTCTATGATGACAGCACCGTGACAACCACTCTGTCGCCTAAGCGGTGCCGAAGCGTAGGGACAGATACCGCCAACCTACAAAGTAAGCGGCTAAATACCGGGCATGCAAAAACCCGGCTTAGGGCCGGGTTTTTCAACAGGCGCTCGCCTGCGGTGAAAGCCGATCATTGTAATCGCAATTACTTGATCTTAGCTTCCTTGTAGATAACGTGCTTACGGACGACCGGGTCGTATTTCTTGAATTCGAACTTATCCGGTGTATTCCGCTTGTTCTTATCAGTGGTGTAGAAGTGGCCTGTACCGGCACTAGACACCAGCTTGATCTTATCGCGCATGGTTTAACTCTCCCAAAATGCTAGCTTAGATGGCGTCGCCGCGTTTGCGGATATCAGCCAGAACCGTTTCGATACCTTTCTTGTCGATGATACGCATTCCTTTAGAGGAAACGCGCAGCTTGACGAAGCGGTTTTCAGATTCAACCCAAAAACGATGGGTGTGCAGGTTCGGCAAGAAACGACGACGTGTCTTACGCTGGGAGTGAGAAACGTTATTACCAGTTACCGGACGCTTGCCGGTAACCTGACATACTTTGGACATGAGAGCCTCCAACCGCTTGGCGAGTTGTTCAAAACTGTCGGGCAAACCGGAGCAGGGAGGGAGTCGACGCAGTGAACTGCCTAGCTGTACCCAAATCCGTTATTCAACCCAAGTTTAAAGGTGGCACTTTATACCAGAGCACCCGGCTACCAGCAAGCAAAAACGCCCCAAAATGCCAAAAAAGGCATCTTTTGGACAATTTACTTAGGTAAACGACGAGATTTTGTCGTCGCACCCTTTTCATTAATTGCTATAGCCAACCGCGCTCGGCAAACGAAACCACGTTACCGTCCCCCACCACGAAATGATCAAGCACTCGCACATCGAAGAGTGCAAGGGCATCTTTTAGACGTTCAGTAATACGTCGATCAGCATCGCTTGGTTCAGCAACACCCGATGGGTGGTTGTGAGCCAGGATGACAGCACCAGCGTGTAATTCAAGCGCACGCTTGGCTACTTCGCGGGGGTAAACGGATGCGCTATCTAGGGTACCGCGAAATAGGGATTCATAGCGAATAATTCGATGCTGTGTATCTAAAAAAAGCACGGCAAACTCTTCATGACCCAGATGACGAAGCTGGGAGCTTAAGTAATGACGCACAAGCGACGGCGATGTGAGCGCATTGCCACGGGCAAGCTGGCTCGCCAAATGACGTCTAGAAAGCTCCAGGGTCGCTTGAAGCTGGGCAAATTTCGCACTACCAAGCCCTCGAGCCGCACAAAACTGATCCTGATCCGCCTCCAAAAGCTGCCTCAAACCACCAAAACTGGCCAACAGGTCCCGTGCCAGATCCACCGCAGAGCGCCCCTGCACGCCTACTCGCAAAAAAATGGCCAGTAGCTCGGCGTCTGAAAGCGTCTGCACTCCCATATTCAATAACTTCTCGCGTGGCCGCTCACCTTCCGGCCAGTGATTAATCCCCATCGCCGCCTCCTTGCCCACCCCTGATAGCACCATCAGCATTTGCTACTGCGCCCACCCAAACTGGCTTTTCCAACTGCTGCTTGAGCATGCCAAAATAACCCGTCAAATGGTATGGTACTCACCTTTAACAAACGCTACATGGGACTACCCATCATGGCCTTATTATCGCCATCCCCGCTAACGCCACTTGCTGGAAAGCGCCTGCTGCTTGGCATTAGCGCCGGCATTGCGGCTTATAAAAGCGCGCTGATTGTTCGGTTACTCAAGCAAGCTGGCTGTGAGGTTCGCGTGGTAATGACCGAGGGTGCTCAAGCGTTTATTACGCCGTTAACGCTTCAGGCACTTTCAGGGGAGCTGGTACGCACCTCGTTGCTTGATCCTGAAGCAGAGGCTGGTATGGGGCATATTGAGCTAGCCCGCTGGGCAGATGCCGTATTGATTGCCCCAGCAACGGCTGATTTGATCGCCCGATTGGTACATGGCATGGCTGACGACTTGCTAACCACTCTGTGCCTAGCCTGTGAAGCACCCAAGTTGATTGCACCGGCCATGAATCAGGCCATGTGGCGACACCCTGCAACCCAACGCAACGTCTCTCAGCTAGCCAACGATGGCTGGCTGCTGATCGGGCCAGCAGCAGGTGACCAAGCGTGTGGCGACATCGGTCCTGGGCGAATGAGCGAACCCGAGGTTATTGTTGATTTCTTAGCACAGCATTTTGCTTCTGCTGCAAAATTACCAGCGCCAGCTTCTGCGCCGCACGTAGTGATTACTGCGGGTCCCACCCGCGAGGCGCTGGATCCCGTGCGCTATCTATCCAACCACAGTTCAGGGAAAATGGGTTACGCACTAGCCGCTGAAGCTGCGGCTCAGGGAGCACGAGTAACCCTGATAAGCGGCCCAGTTAATCTCCCCACTCCTCTCGGCGTTGAGCGCATCGATGTGGAAAGCGCTGCACAAATGCATCACGAAGCGTTAACACTCGCCCCCCATGCTGGCCTATTTATTGGCTGTGCTGCGGTCGCTGACTACCGCGCTGCCAGCGCTGCTGAGCACAAAATCAAAAAAACCGACGACAGCGATACGCTAACGCTTACGCTGGTCAAGAATCCTGACATTATTGCCGATGTTTCCGCGCTGCCTACTGACCAACGCCCTTTTGTGGTGGGCTTCGCCGCCGAGACTCAGGATGTCGCTCGCTATGCGGAAGACAAATTGACCCGCAAGGGGTTAGATATGATTGTGGCCAACGACGTTTCCCAGCAGGGGCTCGGTTTTGGCAGCGATAACAATGCCGCTCTGCTGCTGTGGCGCTCTGCGACGGGAACCCATCAACAGGAAGCCCCGCTTCAGCCTAAAACCCAGCTAGCCGCGCTAATTATTCGTCACGCACTATCATTACTGCCTTCTCAACCACCCTCTCAATCCTCCGGAGAATTATCATGAGCGGTTCTCGCCCACGCCTGCAGTGCAAAGTATTGGATGAACGCCTGCACGACTACCTTCCCTCTTATGCAACAACAGGCTCAGCGGGGATGGATTTGCGAGCACTGCTAGATGAACCACTGGTGCTTGCACCTGGTGACTGCCAGTTAGTGCGAACAGGCCTTGCCATTTACATAGAAGATCCTAGCTTGGCAGGCATGATCTTGCCTCGCTCCGGTCTAGGTCATAAGCACGGTATCGTGCTGGGCAACCTCGTCGGTCTCATCGACTCTGATTACCAGGGCGAACTGATGGTATCCGTTTGGAACCGTGGTCAAAGCAGCTTTACGTTATCGCCCTTTGAGCGTCTCGCTCAGTATGTCGTTGTTCCTGTCGTGCAAGCGGAACTTACCATTGTCGATGCCTTTGAAGACTCCACTCGCGGCAGCGGTGGTTTTGGCAGCACAGGCAGCCAATAAGCCAAGCGCTGTTTTAGCGCATATCTAGGAGCGACAATGAACGTACCTGCGTCGATATTTCGTGCTTACGACATTCGCGGCATTGTGGGCGATACGCTGAGCGAGGCCACCACCGAACTCATTGGCCGAGCCATTGGTTCTGAAGCCGCCGCTCGAGGCGAGCAAACGGTCATTGTTGCCCGTGATGGACGACTTTCCGGGCCCCACCTGCAAGCAGCGCTGATTCGCGGCCTAACAGCCTCAGGACGAGACGTTATAGACATCGGCATGGTGCCTACCCCCGTGCTTTATTTCGCCACACACACACTGCCTGAAAGCTGCTCTGGGGTAATGCTAACCGGCAGTCACAATCCACCTGACTACAACGGCTTCAAAATCGTCTTAGCGGGTGAAACGCTCTCCGGTGATGCTATTACCGCCCTCTATGAGCGCATCCAAGCAAACGACCTAACCAGCGGCCAAGGCAGCGTTCGCCAGCATGACCTACGCACGGCGTATCTTGAAAGAATTATTAACGACATCCATATCGAGCGCCCACTGAGCGCAGTTGTGGATTGTGGCAACGGGGTCGCCGGAGAGTTGGGCCCGCAGCTTATTGAGCGCCTGGGGGTAAAAACCACCCCATTATTTGCCGACATTGATGGGCACTTCCCGAACCACCACCCCGACCCAGGCAAACCTGAAAACCTACGCGACTTGATCCACAGCGTTAAGGAAACAGGTGCCGATATTGGCTTGGCTTTCGACGGCGACGGCGACCGTTTAGGCGTTGTCACGCCAAGTGGCCGTATGATCTACCCTGACCACCTCCTGATGGTATTTGCAGCTGATATGCTGTCACGCACCCCCGGTGCCAAGGTGATCTTCGACATCAAATGCACGGGTAACCTGGCGCGAGTTATTAGCGACGCTGGCGGCGAGCCTGAAATGTGGCGCACCGGGCATTCACTAATCAAGGCACGCATGCGGGAAACCGGCGCTGAACTGGGCGGTGAAATGAGCGGGCATATTTTCTTCAAGGAGCGCTGGTATGGCTTTGACGACGGCATCTACGCCGCGGCCCGCTTGCTTGAAATTCTAGCCCGCCACCCCGGCAGTGCTGATGAACTGTTTGATCAATTTCCACAAGATATCAGCACGCCTGAAATTAATATCGCGGTCGCTGATGAAGAAAAATTTCCGCTTATCAAGAAGCTTGCTAGAGAGGGTGACTTCGGCGAAGGTATCAAAACCACGATTGATGGCATTCGCGTGGACTATGCCGATGGCTGGGGACTGTGCCGAGCCTCTAACACCACTCCTGCGCTAGTACTGCGCTTTGAGGGTAGCGATGCCGCGGCACTTAGCCGAATAAAACAGCGCTTTGCCAATGCGCTGGAGAAAATTTCACCAACGCTGATGATTCCTGAACCTCAATAACGTGGATAGATACGACAGGGTGAACAGAAGAAAAGTGATTGTGCCAATCGAATGCGCGACACAATAAGAATGCTAGACAACACGCCGCATGGAAAAGCCAATGCTCGCGCTGTAATAACGGTCGCGATAAAAAAGTAGCGACGGAAAAAATCAAAAGGGACAACGCCATGAGTTCAACTAGCCGCGACCCCCAGGTCGTTGTGGAGGTATTGTCTGAAGCCCTCCCCTACATCCAGCAGTTTTCGGGCAAAACGGTCGTCGTTAAATATGGCGGCAACGCCATGACTGAAGACACCTTGATCGATTCATTCGCGCGTAACATCGTGCTAATGAAAGAGGTCGGTATTAACCCGGTTGTCGTCCATGGGGGCGGGCCACAAATTGGCAGCCTGCTAGAAAAACTGAATATCGAATCTCGCTTTGTGAACGGCATGCGAGTGACCGACTCTCAAACCATGGACGTCGTGGAGATGGTCCTAGGGGGCTTAGTCAATAAAAGCATTGTTAATCTAATCAATCAAAGCGGCGGCAAAGCCATTGGTTTAACCGGCAAAGATGGCGCGCAAATTCGCGCCCGCCAACTAAAAGTAGAGCACCAAAGTCCTGAGATGACCGCACCGGAAATTATCGACATTGGCCACGTAGGTGAAGTGGAGTCTATCTCCACCGACCTCATTGAGATGCTCGCCGCCAGAGACTTCATTCCGGTAATAGCACCTATCGGCGTTGACGGTGAAGGCCACAGCTATAACATCAACGCCGACTTGGTGGCAGGCAAACTGGCCGAGGCACTCAACGCTGAAAAACTGATGCTATTGACCAACGTCGCGGGCCTGATGAACAGTGAGGGAGAGGTATTAACTGGACTAAGCACTGCTCAAGTTGACGCCTTAATCGCCGACGGCACGATTTATGGTGGCATGTTGCCAAAAATACGTTGTGCACTAGATGCAGTAAAAGGCGGCGTTAACAGCGCCCACATTATCGACGGCCGCGTTCCTCATGCGGTCTTGCTGGAAATCTTTACCAATGCTGGGGTAGGCACCCTGATTACTGACGCAGGTTAACCGCGACGGAGGGCTAACGTCATGAGTGACGAACAAAAACCTCGCCGCCGCGAGCAAATCCTGCAAGCGTTAGCCGTTATGCTGGAAGAGGATAGCGGCAAGCGCATTACAACCGCTGCGCTTGCCCGCCAGGTTGGCGTCTCAGAAGCAGCGCTGTACCGGCATTTCCCCAGCAAAGCGCGCATGTTTGAGGGGCTGATCGACTTCATTGAAGAAAGCATCTTTGCGCGTATTACCCGCATCCTAGAAGATATCCCCGATGCGGCGTCTCGATGCGGCACCATCTTGGCCTTACTTCTCGGCTTTGCCGAAAAGAACCCTGGGCTTGCCAGGGTACTGGGAGGCGATGTACTTACTGGCGAAACGGCCCGGCTGCGCCAGCGCGTTCACCAACTGTTTGAACGCTTGGAAACCCAGTTAAAACAGATACTGCGGGAAGCTGAGCTGCGCGAAGGGCTACGCACCAGCATATCCGCTTCAGCAGCAGCCAACCTGCTGATCGCTCAGGCTGAAGGGCGTATTTCTCAGTATGTGCGCAGTGATTTCAAGCGCTTGCCGACCGAGTACTGGGAAGACCAATGGGCGCTGCTGTCTAGCCAGCTGTTACGAGCAGCCGTACAACCAGCTTAGGTAGCGGTGACACAACATGCACGCCCAATAAAAACGCCCCGAAGGCAGAGCCTTCGGGGCGTTTATCTTATGCTTAACCAATATGTGTACGTGATTAAGCAGCGATAGCTTCGCCCATTTTTTGGCGCAGTTTTTTCATCGCATTCTTTTCGAGCTGGCGAATGCGCTCAGCGCTGACGCCATAAACATCGGCCAGATCGTGCAGTGTCGCTTTGTTGTCAGTGAGCCAGCGACGCTGCAAGATATCCCGCGAACGCTCATCAAGGCCTTTCAAGGCTAGCTGTAAGCGACGCGTTGAATCTTCCTCAAAGTTGCTGTCTTCCAGCAGCGTTGCCGGATCAGCGGAAGCGTCATCTAAAAAATACGCCGGCGCTTGATAGGTGCTCTCTTCGTCGTCGCTAGGAGACGCATCAAAACCCGCATCGTAAGCCGACAGACGTCCTTCCATATCGCGCACTACTTCTGGCTTTACGTTGAGGTCTTCCGCAATCGCGTTAACTTCATCGTTGTTTAGCCAAGCTAAGCGTTTTTTGGCGCTACGCAGGTTAAAAAACAGCTTGCGCTGAGCTTTGGTGGTTGCAATTTTGACAATACGCCAATTGCGCAGCACAAACTCGTGGATTTCCGCTTTGATCCAATGCACGGCAAATGATACCAAGCGAACGCCCTGATTAGGGTCGAAACGCTTAACGGCTTTCATCAGACCGACGTTACCTTCTTGAATCAGGTCAGCCTGTGGCAGACCATAACCCGAGTAACTACGAGCAATATGCACAACAAAACGCAGGTGCGATAGCACCAAACGGCGTGCTGCTTCCAAGTCACCTTCATCGTGGAGGCGGAATGCAAGCTCACGCTCTTCATCAACGCTTAGTACGGGGATGCCGTTAACCGCTTGAATATAGCCGCCCAGATCGTGACCTGGAGAAAGCTGACCCACCGGTAGAAGACTAGTGCTCATGTGCAGGTGGTCTCCCTTAAAACCTATCGTGGTTGGTGTTCCGTTAACTCTAAGACCTTAGCCTAAGCATAAGGTTCAAATGACCGATGCATTCACTGCATAAGACACAAAACGGGGTGGAAATTCCCGCTACTGACCGCATAACAAACATAATCAACGCGGGCGTATGCTAGAGAGATGGCGTGTAACAGCCAACCAAGCTCCCAGCCAGCCCAGTAGTGTACTGCAAGATAGCAGAATTGTAGAGCCTGTCACATCTAACTGCGGCAACACAAAGTTCGCTCCGTAGCTTGCCGCCAAGGCGGCAACAGGCATCGACAGCCAGTGGTTGCCAAATGCCAGCAATCCCAGCGCCAGCAGACCGCCCCCCACGCCGTACCAAGCCCCACTATAGAGGAAGGGTCGACGGACAAAGGCATGGGTCGCGCCAATGAGCATCACTACTTCGATTTCTCGTCGTCGGCTCTCAACCGAAAGACGGATAGTGTTGCCCACCACTAGCAGCACACCACAGCCGAACAACACCCCAAGCGCGAGCGCCACCCGTCGCCCAAGATCCGCCAAATGACGTAAACGCTCTACCCACGCCAAATCCACGCGCACCTCGTCTACCCCAGAGAACTCCTCCAAGCGCTGTGCCAGTTGTGCCATAGCTGCAGGTTCAACGCTCTGTGGATAAATCACAATACTGGCCGGCAGTGGATTATCTTCCAGCCCTGCCAGGGTATCTTCAATACCAAGGGACTGCTGAAACTCAACCATACCTTGCTCGGCACTGATAATGCGGGTCGTTTCGACACCTTCGTCCGCGATGACAGCCTCCTCAATGCGAACGGACTGTGCAGCGTCTACGGTCGTTTCCAAATAAACGGTGAGGGTTGCACTCTCATCCAGTTCTGCGTCTAACAGCTTAGCGCTATCCAAGGTTAACCAAAGCGCCGCAGGCAAGACTAACGCAATGGCGATGGCCAGCATGGTTAGCAAATTACCCACAGGATGGCGTACCAAGCGATAAAGGCTATCCAGTGCCATTGCACGATGATGGCGTCCCCAGGCGCGTAAGCGGCTGCTAAAACGTGTTTGCTGTGAACGTGCGCCACGCCGCTCGGCGTGTGGCTCACTGGGAGCTCTGGCCGATTGTCGCTTACCTTTGGGCGCTGCGCCTATAGGACGGGGTGTCGCGGCACGTTTCATACGGCCCCCTCATCTGCCACCAGACGACCATCTTGCAAACGCAAAATGCGGTGACGTAGTCGCGCAATCAGCGCTAAGTCGTGACTGGCAATCATCACGGTGGTGCCAATACGATTGAAGTCTTCAAACAGCGCCATAATATCGGCAGAAAGCTGTGGGTCTAAGTTACCGGTAGGTTCATCAGCAAGCAGCAGAGCTGGCTTATTAACCACTGCGCGCGCAATGCCCACTCGCTGCTGCTCACCACCGGAAAGCTCTACTGGCAGCGCTTTTTCGCGGTGTAAAAGCCCGACCTTATCCAGTGCTGCACGAACGCGCCGCGCCGTTTCACGCGGCTCTACCCCCTGGATTTCTAGCGGCAGAGATACATTGCGGAACACACTGCGATCAAACAGCAATTGGTGATCTTGAAACACCACGCCAATTTGCCGACGATAAAACGGCACTTGGCTGGCGTGGAGCTCGGCAATGTCGTGCCCAGCCACCACTACCCGGCCACGGCTAGGCTTTTCGAGGCGCATAATTAGTCGCAGCAACGAACTTTTACCAGCACCAGAATGCCCCGTCAGGAACACCATTTCGCCTCTTGCAACGCGAAAGTTGAGGTGTGCCAGCGCATCAAAGCGCCCTCCATAGCGCTTACCCACATGTTCAAAAGCGATCATGCGCGGCCATCATCCCCTTGCCGATCAAACAGCGCGTTAACAAAGTCATCTGCCTCAAAGGGGCGGAGATCATCCAGACCTTCGCCTACACCAATAAAGCGAATCGGTGTTTTTAGCTGCTTCGCCAATGCGAAAATAATCCCGCCCTTGGCGGTACCGTCCAGCTTGGTCAGCGTAATGCCACTGATCGGCACGGCGTCATTAAATGTGCTGGCCTGGGAAATGGCGTTCTGCCCTGTCCCCGCATCCAGCACCAACATCACCTCATGAGGAGCGGTGCTATCCAGCTTCTGCATGACCCGATGAACTTTTTTCAGTTCTTCCATCAGATGACTCTTGTTGTGCAGCCGTCCTGCTGTGTCGGCAATCAGCACATCCACGCCACGTGATTTAGCAGCCGCCACCGCGTCGTAAATCACTGAAGCGCTATCAGCACCCGTATGCTGCGCAATTACCGGCGCGTTGTTACGCTCACCCCACACCTTAAGCTGTTCAACCGCCGCTGCGCGGAAGGTGTCGCCTGCAGCGAGCATGACGCTTTTACCCTCACGTTGAAAACGCTGGGTCAGCTTGCCGATAGTCGTTGTTTTACCTACGCCGTTAACCCCTACCACAAGAATTACAAAAGGCCCTTCACTCTCTTTTTCAAAACTTAGCGGCGTCGCTACCGGCGCCAGCATCAACGCCAACTCTTCTTGCAACCCGCGATAAAGCGCTTCTGGGTTATTCAGTTCTTTGCGCGAAACGCGCGCTTCAAGGCGCTCAATAATCTCGCTAGTGGCTTCAATGCCTACATCCGCCATCAGCAGCTGGGTCTCAAGGTCTTCCAGCAGCTCATCATCAATCTGCTTTTTGCCTAAAAACAGATCGGCAATACCGTCAGTTAGGTTGGCGCGGGTTTTGCCTAACCCTGACTTAATACGAGCGAACCAGCCTCTCTTTTCCCCTTTTTCAGCCACGGGCTTCTCTTGCAGGGCCGGTTTAGGGGCAGATATTGTGGCTGG
>NZ_JABUZF010000272.1:50690-51169 GCF_014897885.1 Halomonas sp. 3D7M
AACAGAGGCTAGCTCAGGCGCTGGTTCTGATTCACTTGTTTGTGTCTTTTCAGCGGTTTCTTCAACGGATGTACTGTGTTCCGCTGGCGCGGCTTCAGGCACTGACGTTTCTTGCACAACAGCTTCCGCCGTTGACGAGGCCTGCTCTGTTTTATGCTCTAGCGCTGGCTCTTTGGTAGCCTCTACTTTGCCATGCTCCTCCTGAGACAGCGCCTGCTGATCTTGCTGCTCCTGTTGGGAGTCGTGCTTTTTCTTACGTTTGAAAAAACCGAACATAGGTGTCATCCGACTAAATAGGTGAACATTGCGATTATCCTACCATCGCAGACCAAGACTTTGGATAAGTAGCCCGCTACAATCCGCGTTATGAAACGACAACGCTCTTCTCGCCCCTCTACTTCTCGCTCATCGACAGCGCGGCGCGGGCCTGCCAAACCGCCGGGTAAGCTACGCATCATCGGCGGCGACTTTCGCCGCCG
>NZ_JABUZF010000272.1:51195-52621 GCF_014897885.1 Halomonas sp. 3D7M
CAGCTGCCTGTACTCGACCACCCAGGGCTACGCCCCACCCCTGATCGCGTGCGTGAGACCCTATTCAACTGGCTAGGCCAACACCTGTTTGGCAAACAAGTGCTGGACCTCTTTGCAGGCACAGGAGCACTAGGCTTTGAAGCCATTTCCCGCGGCGCCAGCAACGTTACGTTTGTCGAGCGCGATTCCCGGGTAGCCGCGCTAATTAGTGAAAATATTATCACCCTTAGCACCAGTAATGGCCGAGTGGTATCTACCGATGCACTCGCTTTTCTCAACCAACCCTGCCAACAGCCTGCGGATGTCGTCTTTCTTGATCCACCGTTTCATCAAGGCTTAGCCGCTTCCTGCTGTTCCGCATTAGAAACCGGCGGCTGGCTTGCAGACGATGCCATGATCTACCTGGAAACTGAAAAGTCCCTATCTCCAAGCGTGCCCACTAACTGGCAGCTTTATCGGGAAACCCAGGCGGGCGAAAGTGCGGCTCGCCTCTATCTTCGTAAACCCGTGTAAACTGCGCTTGCCGCAATCCTGCAGCGGCGTTACGCTCGCCCAACTGAATTACGTTTTTGTCCCCGTTATGACAGGTAGTGTGCCTGTCGACGTTATTGGAGGTAGGCATGAGCCTTGAGTTATTTAACCAGCTGGAACAGAAAATTACCGACACCGTTGAGGCGTTGGAATTGATGAAGCTTGAAAACGAAGAGCTGCGTGGCGAGAACGCACTGCTAAAGCAAGAACGTGAGGAGTGGGAGCGCCGTTTACAGGGTGTACTCAGCAAATTTGAAGACATCGAAAGCGATAGCGTGTCTTAAAGTAAGCGCGACATCAGTAGCGCATCTTCTCGCCCGGCGGCACCCTGTGCAGCCGGGTAGTAACCTCGGCGCCGACCATCTTCATTAAACTCGTAGTGCTGATAAAGCGTTATCGCACGTTGGTTACTTGCCCGCACTTCGAGCAGTAAGCGTTCGCTTTGCCACTGCCTAGCACAGGCGACCACTGCGCCAAGTAGCTTGCCACCGATTCCCTGGCCTTGCTGCTGTGGAAGCACTCCAATCGCTTGAAGCTCTGCCTCAAATGGCAAACGCACCACGATGGCATAACCAAGCAGCACACCGCCAACGGACACATTGCCAATCGAAGCTGATGGTTGCCAGTAGCCAATCACCTGTGAACCAGGATCGTCTAACGCATCACGTAGATGCTGCGAGCTTATACCACTGTTAGCTTGCGCTTCTAACGCCTGTAACGCAGCACTGTCAGCAACGCTTAATGGGCTTATCACCGGGTGGCAACCTCAGCACGCCACTGCTGACCAAGCGACACCAGCGCAGGCCAAAGCTTACGCTTGGCACTCCCGTGCTCGGCAAGTGTCCTCAATGCAGGGCCCTGCCACACGGGCAGCGACAGCGTTTGGCTGCGTTGC
>NZ_JABUZF010000272.1:52634-59567 GCF_014897885.1 Halomonas sp. 3D7M
GTTGCTGGCTAACAGCCATAACCCGCGCTAAGTGGGAATCATCGGCTAGTTCGTCAGCTCCCCACCACAACAGGCGTTCCAACTGCCAGCCCTGCCTACCCGCCGCGCCAGCAATAAAGGCAGCCACTCCGTCTTGCGCTTCTTCCAGCGGCTCCTCCGGCGTGAACGTGTTGGCCATTGGCGGCCATTTAAAATACGTCACCGCGGGCATTTCACCGCTCAACACGCCTGCTGCCCGCAGCATATTAGCCAGCAGTTGCTGTTCAATAGGCGTTATTTCCCCCTCATGAAGGCTTAACCAGCGCCCACCAACACACATACAGGAAAGACTGAACGTAAGCGGCTCAACTTTGCTAACCGGCTTTTTTTCCTGAGTAGAATTTTCCAGTGTAGAAGCAACGGGGGCGTCGGCTGGCTTACTGGCAGGAACAGGCGGTTGGCCCAGCAGCGCGCGCACTGCCGCCGGGGCCGAAGAGGATGCCGATGCCGTGTCAGTGGCAACGGAGGCACTATCGCCTTTCGGTGACTGATTACGCGGGCGAGGTGCAGGTGCATCGTCCAATAGCGCTTGAAGGCGCTCTCGCGGCGGAGTAACAGCAGGCGCATCTTCCCATTCGCACGCCTCCGTCGGTCGTGCGTTAGGCAGTTGATATTTGGCTGCCCAGGCTGTTATGCCCATTGCATCCAAATACTGCCGGCGAATAACGTCTGGCGTCACTGGCCGCCGCCCCGACAGTTAGGCGAATTCGGGCGCTCGCCGCCACGTGTCTGCCACTCTTTTGGGGTGTACAGGTGCAACGCCAATGCATGCACGGGCCCAGACAGCTCATCGGCGAGCAGCGCATAAATCTGCTGATGGCGCTTCACCGGCATTATGCCATCGAAGCTATCGCTTACCAGGGTGACTTTAAAGTGTGTCTCAGCGTTAGCCGGCACGTTGTGCATGTGGCTTTCATTTTCTACGTGCAGCACGTCGGGCGTTAACGCCGCTAACTTCTGCTCAATCTGTGTCTGCATCGCCATGAGTACTTTCTCCTTCAATCAGCAACCAATTTATTGTACGCCCTTACTTGCTAACAGACGATGCCCGCCGCTCAATGAGAGCACGCTGGGCTAACGCCACCCGGGAAAGGCTCGCCATTAGCGCTAGCAGCGTGGTGCCAGCTCCCAGCCATAGGGTTATCTGTACCGGTGACCCCAACGCCAAGGCCGCCCCTACCAATGCCACCCCAAGTGATTGTCCAACGGTACGGGTAGTGCTCATCACGCCGGAGACATTAGCGCTTCGCTCAGGCGGAAGACTGCCCATCATTTCGCGGTTGTTAGGTGGCTGAAACAGACCAAACCCGATGCCACACAAGGCGGTGCGCCACAGGCTGCCTGCCACGCCGGTAGATTCATCCACGAGTGCTAGCGCCACTAATCCCATCATCAGCAGTATCAAGCCTGCGCTTGAAAGAAGACTCGGGTTGATTCGGTCAGCTAAACGACCAGCCAGGGGGCCAACCACCATAATCGCTAACGGCCAAGGGGTGAACAACCAAGCTGTTTCCAGTGGCGAGAATCCCATCTGCTCCTGATAAAAAAACGACAGCGCAACAAACGTTAACCCCTGACCGATAAAGGCCAACCCTGACGCTGAAACAGCCAGCGTAAAGCGTTTTTCAGCAAATATACTCAGCGGTAGCAGCGGATAAGGTGCGTGGCGCTGGCGTCGAATAAACAGCGCACAAGCCAGCACCGCTATCACCGCCCAGCCACCGCTTTGCCATAGCGGTGCGGCATGGCCGACTGCATCCATTGCGAGAAAGAAGCTGGCTAGCATCAACATAGACAGCAGTGCACCCAGCACATCAAAGCTGCCCCGACGTGGTTTATCTCGTGGCAACGCACGACTAGCCAGCCATAGCGAACACACACCAAGCGGAACATTAAGCGCAAACAACCAAGGCCAGTCGGCAAACGAGAGGATGACGCCGCTCAGCGTTGGGCCGGCTGCATAGCCACCAGCCACCACTAACGCGCTAAGCCCTAAAGCGCTACCCAATAGCCGTGACGGAAAGATTGCCCGATACAGCGACGGACCGATGGACAGCGTGGCCGCTGCCCCCAACCCCTGCAAGGCGCGAAATATCAGTAGCGTTTCTAGATTACGCGACAGCGCCGCCCCTAACGCCGCGAAAACGAAGGTGGCCAAACCAAATAAATAGAGCCGCCTGCGGGTGATCAGCTCACTTATGCCGGCGAACACTAATAAGAACGCCGCGCAGACCACTTGGAATAAATTGGTGATCCATACCGCTCTGGAGGCAGGCACATTAAGATCTGCGGCAATCGTTGGGAGTGCCAAATTAATCATGGTGGTGTCGACCACCGCCATTAGCGTGCCAGTGACGAGTGCCAGTACGGCAAGCGCACGCGCGGGCCCTGGCAAACCATCGTCACCCGCCCGAGTTTCAAACAATCGCATGGTGGTTCGTTCCTAAACTGCACCATTAAAAACAATAAAACCGGCCTGGGCCGGTTCCACAATACGCATACATCAAGACGGCAATGCGCTAGTCTTGCTCATTATCGAGCAGGAGTGCCTCATCAACCTCAGAAATTTCAAGGGCGGTTTCGTCGTCAAGATCAATCGCAAGGTAGCTATGCTCAATGCGTAAAAAGTCTTGGAACAGTGACCAATCAAGCTTTTCTGGCCATTGGCGCTCATCCTCTTCCCAGGCACGCAGCTCAGTCTCTAGGATTTCTGCATAGCGCTCACGAACAAACGTCTCAAGCGCTTCGGGGGTATCCATCTCTGGGATAAGGTACACCGTACTTTCACGTTCGACGTCGTCCAGGGTCAGGTCGTCGTCTCCCATGGTGGGTTCGAGCGCATTGATCCAGTCCACGAAGGTCTGGGTCGGCCTGACGCTCAGGGCAGAGCGATTTAGCAGTTTCATGGGATTCTCCTCGCCGTCGAAACGTTGACCATTATGGGTGCTAACGGATTAGTTTGCCATCGGTGCAGACGCAATATCGATTGATTCGGTAAAATGCTGAAGAATTTTTAGCCAACAACACCGTTACTCATCGGCACGGCTGTTACAGTCCTATCTACAGCCCTATCTACAGCCCTCTGCCGGATAGACCATTAGGATACGCTTAATGAATACACAGACACGACTTGAAACGATTAAACACAGCGTAGAACAGAACGAGTTAAACTGGCCTAACGCTGACATCACCCTCGACCAAGACAATGATTCGCTGGTGTTTACACTCAAGGACTACGGCGACTTACCTGTTACCCTGACGTATTCCGAGCAAGAGTGGCTGGTGATGACCGAAGTGGCGCCCACCAGCGCGGTTAAGGATATCACTACCTTCAACGATGCCTTGTTACGCCTGGGCATGACCCTACCGCTGGTCAGCGTTGGTATCCACACCTTGGGTGACGAAGATTACTATGTCGTCTATGGGCAGCTATTTTCAGACTGCAAGCTCGAGGCAATCAGTGCAGAAGTAGAAGCTTGCGCTCAGGCTGCCCTGGAAATTGCCGATTTAATCGACTGATTGTTCACCTGATTCAATATCAACCGGTTGTTCGTCCCACGCGCAAGCGTCGGATTAGTTCGATTTAAGGAGTTACCCGATGTTACTACGCAAAATGTTTACCGCCCTGCGCGGCAAAGCCACTGAAACCGGCGAAGCGATTGTCGATAGTCAGGGGATACGTATTATGGAACAAGAACTACGTGACGCCAAAACGGCAATGAACCGGGCCAATGAAGAACTCACTACCATCATGGCCAGGCGTAACCTTGCTGCCAAGGAAGTAGATACGCTGTCGGATAAAATGGCGGAATACGAAAAAAGCGCCATGGCAGCGCTTGAGAAAGGCGAGCAGAGCCTAGCCGAAGAAGTCGCTGGAGAAATTGCCCGCTTGGAAAGCGAGCGCGAAATCGCTCAGGCCAATGTCACCCAGTATGATGGCACTATCGAAGCACTGAAGTCGACCATCGCTAAATCTAAAGGTGAAATTCGCCGCGTTGAGCAGCAAATGTCCCACGTCAAAGCCACTGAAGCCGCGCAAAAAGCACAGGCTGCCGTGGCATCTCAACATGCTGGCCAAAATGCCAGCATGAACAGCGCCGTTGCCTCCCTTGAACGCATTAAAGAGCGCCAGGCCCTACAGGCTGAAAAGCTTAAGATTGGTGAATCAATGCAAGCACAAGATTCCGGCGCTGACTTGGAAGCGCGCCTTTCCCAGGCAGGTATCGGCAAACAGCAGACGTCAGGAAGCGATGTTCTGGCTCGCCTAAAAGCCAAGCAGAATGCTGGCAATTGAGTGCTAGCGTTATTACTACCGCCTGAACGCAAGGAAGACTGACGCCATGCCAGTGCTACAACGGCTACTAAAAGTTTTAAAAGCCTCTACGATTAACGTCAGTTGGACGTTTCTGTTACTGCTGGCACTGGCACATATGGCAACCTCTTGGCTACTCATGGGGCTCTCTGGCGAAGAGGTTGCCAACTCACTGCCGTTGTGGCTGTATTTTTACGTTGTTACGGCTTCCACCGTGGCCTATGGGGACTTCTCGCCGAGTTCAACTGCTGGGCAACTGATCGCTGTGTTTTACCTGATCCCAGGCGGTATTTCGCTATTTGCTGCCCTGATTGGCAAGGCAACCGTCACGGTGGGCAACTTTTGGAGGCAGCAAATGCAAGGAAAAGGCGATTACAGCGACCTTACTGGCCACACGGTGGTGTTAGGCTGGCATGGAGAAACCACTGAAAAGATCATTGATATTCTCAAAGCTGACCGGCAGCTCCCTGATGAAATCGTGCTGTGTGTCACCAAAGACATCAACAACCCACGTCCGGGCGACTTAAAATTCGTCAAGGGTGATAGCTTCGCCAACATGGAGCTTCTCAAGCGCGCCGGCGTTGAAAATGCCAGCCGTATTATTATCTATGACGGCAGCGATGAACGCGTGGCGACTGTGGCGCTTTCCGCTTATAGCCTAAAGTCTCCTGGCTGCCATATCGTTGCGCACTGCGAAAACCCTAACACTGCTGCAATGTTGCGCCGCACACTTCCAGGCATTGAATGCACCGAAGCTATGGCACTAGAAATGCTGGTGCGCTCAGCGACTGACGCAGGCATAAGCCGCGTCGTGAATGAACTGCTTGCTGTAAATCATGGTGCCACTCAGTACCAAACGCGGCTGCAAGATATTCCCAAAGGCAGCACGTTTGGCCAATTATTCTCCCTAGCCAAGGAGGCGCATAATGCCACCTTGCTTGGCGTCACTTCCATTAGTGACGAGGCGAATATGCTCAACCCACCCTCCGCCCCTGAGTTGAGTGATGGCGATGTGCTGTATTACATGGCCTATGAGCGCCTGACGTCGGCACATTTCTCATCGTTACTGGCATGACATCCAACCGTTTCAAGGAGGACCATCACTATGTTTGGTTCACTTAAATCACTGTTTCGTGCCAACAGTAAAGGCGTGCAACAAAAGCATGCCAGCGAAACCGCCCAACGCTCTAGCGGCCTACCCGTCGGCATGACCCCAGACGACTTTAGCGGTCTTCGACTCGGCGGTATGGTGTCGCTCAATATGCTGTCGCTGAAAGCGTTCGACAGCCTGAATTTTGATGCCAGTTGGAGTGGCGCTGCGCAAGAAATAGCCGCGATTGGCGTCGTCGAACTCGGCCAAGGCGAACAGCTAGCGCGCTTTTATCTGGAAAATGACACATGGATTCAAGCCTCCATTGCTAATGGCAAGGTGTTTGAATACAAACTGTTCGACTTCCTGTCGTCGCAACATGTTTCTAATCTTGAATTTGATGGTTTGATCAATCAGCCGGATAGCAAGGCACCCGCTCATCCACTCGGCCAGAGCAGCTTTACGCTGGAAGCAGGCGACGACATTCCAGACGACCTTAAACGCTATCAGCGCGTCTGGGGCGCTGAAAACAGCGAATGGTCAGCTCCGGTAGTGCTCGAGGAAACGGTGACTCGCGCCAATGGCAGCGGAATATCTCAAGTCACGCATCATTGCATGCTCTATGAACGCCATGATCAGGCCTCAGAGCGTTTTGAATATATTCTGCTAAGTGCTGAAGCCGATGAACTGGAAGGCAGCTATCAGTTAGTCACCAGCTTGGGCATCGATATCAGCGCAGTGATCATCGAAGCGCATTGATGGCTTTCTGTAGAGCCTTACTGATTACCCTTCACGACTTTCGATTCAACACGTCCAGCTTACAACTCACACCTAACGATTGACGACTAAAAAAGGAAACGATAATGGGCAATATCGGTATGTACTTGGCAGGCCTGCCAGCGTTTTTCGCCTACCTGATCACCGCAGCCATCCTGCTGGTAGCATTTATGGTCGCGTACAGTAAGATCACCCCGCATCATGAATGGAAGTTGATCCAAGAAGGCAACGCCGCGGCGGCAACCGCCTTTGGCGGCGCCACCCTAGGCTTTACCATACCGCTCTACAGCGCTATGGCGAACAGCGTGAGTTTCATTGACTTTATCGCCTGGGGCATTATCGCCTTTATCGTGCAGATCGTTACCTTCTTTGCCATCAAGCTGGTGCTGAAAAGCAAAGGGCAGAGCCTTTCCGGGCATATTACCGATGGCCACGTAGCATACGGCATTTTCGCGGCAACTATCGCTATCGCGGTTGGCCTGCTCAACGCTGCTTCCATGATCTGGTAAGGGGAGACTTTCATGCAATCATCTAACCAGCCACCGCGCCGCAAGCGTAGCTCTCGGCTGACCTTGGCTCTAATGGGTGCTGCCGGTACAGCCGCATTAGCCGGCTGTGGGCAGTCATCCCCGCCGCAAGACACTCTGTCAGATGTCAACTTCTCCGAGCCCAAGGCCTACCAGAACGTAGACGAGTGCGTGGCAGACGAGCTTTA
>NZ_JABUZF010000272.1:59609-118610 GCF_014897885.1 Halomonas sp. 3D7M
CGGCGTTTACGGCAGCCGTTGAAGCGGTTCCGCGCTTTGACTCCTTAGAAGCTTGCGAACAGGTACATGGCGAAGGTGCCTGTGAGCCCCCTCCCCAATCAGCTCAACAGGGGCAAGGTGGCAGTTGGTTTGGTCCCGCACTGATGGGCTATATGGTTGGCAACATGATGGCCAACCGCAATGGCGCGCGGGTACAAAGCCTGTATCAAGAGCCGGTCTACCGTACCCGCCAGAATCGCGGCGACTGGAATGCTGCGTCGTCCTCTGCTTCTTCACGGGTGGACCAACGTAACAAGGCCTTCCGCTCATCGGTTATGCAGTCCAACCAACGAGCAACTCAACGCTCTGGGTTCGGTTCGCGCTCCAGCGCACGGGGCGGATTTGGCTCCTAAGCTAACCTCCGTTCGCTTACTATCTTTCGACGCACTCACCTGCGCCAGCAAGGAGCCGTTTTATGTTGCGCGTTGCCATTACTGAACGCCCTCAATGGCGCGAACTGGCGCACCAGCTAGGGTTTCACTTCCATACTATTGAAGGGGAGCCCTACTGGACCGAGGATGCCTATTACCAGTTCACGTTGGCCCAGATCGAACAGGACATCGAGGACCCCACCGAGGCGCTGCACGAGATGTGTATGGATGCCGTTGATCGGATCTGCCAGTCTGATGCCCTGCTTCACCAGTTAAATATCCCTGAACAGATGTGGGGCGTTATTCGTGCCTCCTGGCGTAATGGCCAGCCACATCTCTATGGGCGCATGGATTTTGCCTATAGCGGTAATGGGCCTGCCAAACTGCTAGAGCTTAACTACGATACCCCCACCAGCATTTACGAGGCGGGCTTCTTTCAGTGGCTATGGCTTGAACAGGTGATCGAACAGCGCCTGCTGCCTGCCCACGCCGACCAATTCAATTCGATCCAGGAACGCATGATTGCTGCCCTCGCCCATATCGGGCAGCGCCTTGAACGCAACGGCTCAGCCTCTCCGGCACTGCACTTCGCTTCCATCAAAGCCCATGAAGAAGATCGCGCTACCGTTGCTTACCTGCAGGACTGTGCCCTACAGGCAGGGCTGAATGCTCCCTTTATCCATATCGAAGATATCGGCTATCAACCCAACACCGACCACGGCTGTTTTGTTGATCTGGAAAACCGGCCCATCCGTGCACTGTTTAAGCTCTACCCCTGGGAAGAAATGAGCGATGACGCTTTCGGTGAGCTACTGCCCATGATGCAAACTCACTGGTTCGAGCCCCCGTGGAAAGCCATCCTCAGCAATAAGGGCATTCTGCCGTTGCTATGGCAGTGGCATGAAGGCCATCCCAACCTGTTACCGGCGTATTTTGACACCAGCGATGGCACGTCGCTGACGCCCGGCTGGGTGCGCAAACCATTTTTCTCTCGGGAAGGTAGCAATATTGAGCTGATAACCACGAGCGGCCAGTACGAAGCCGTTGATGGCCCCTATACCGACAACCCGCGTATTCTGCAGGCCTACCACCCACTGCCGCGCTTTGGCGAACGGCATGCCCTGATCGGCAGTTGGGTAGTCGGTGACAAGGCGTGCGGCATTGGTATTCGTGAAGACGTTGGCAAAATCACCAAAGACTCCAGCTGCTTCGTACCGCACGCTATTGTCTAGAGCTTGTCAGCGTTACTCGCTGGCTTCGGGGCGCATCGCTGGGAACAGCAGTACGTCCCGAATAGAGGGGCTGTTGGTAAACAGCATTACTAAACGGTCAATACCAATTCCTTCACCCGCCGTTGGCGGTAAGCCATACTCCAACGCGCGCACGTAGTCGGCGTCAAAATACATCGCTTCCAGATCACCGGCATCTTTTTCGGCGGCCTGTTCGCGGAAACGTTCAGCCTGATCTTCGGCGTCATTAAGCTCCGAGAAGCCGTTGGCAATTTCTCGGCCACCGACAAAGAACTCAAAACGGTCGGTAACGAAAGGATTAGCATCGTTACGACGCGCCAGCGGGCTAACTTCTGCGGGGTATTCAGTAATGAACGTCGGCTGGTCCAGCTTTTGCTCGGCCACTTCTTCGAAGATCTCGGTCTGAACTTTACCCAGCCCCCAGCTCTCCTTCACTTTAATGCCCAGCTTTTCTGCAACCGCTTGTGCGGCTTCCAGCGTATCCAAATCCGCATCGGTGATGCCGTCGCCATGATCAAGAATCGCTTGGCGTAGTGTTAGGCGTTGGAACGGCTTCCCGAAGTCGTAGTTAGCACCTTGGTACTCGATCGTCGTCGTGCCCAGCACTTCTTGGGCCGCCGTGCGCAGCATGGCTTCGGTCATATCGAGCAGATCACGATAATCCGCGTAGGCCCAATAGAATTCGACCATGGTGAACTCAGGGTTATGTCGCGTAGATAACCCTTCGTTACGGAAATTACGGTTGATTTCAAAAACCTTCTCGAAACCACCCACCACCAGACGCTTGAGGTAAAGCTCTGGTGCAATACGCAGATACATATCAATATCCAGCGCATTATGGTGAGTAATAAATGGCCGCGCTGCCGCACCGCCGGGGATCGGCTGTAGCATCGGCGTTTCAACTTCCATAAAGCCGCGAGCTTCAAAGAAGCGGCGCATGGAGCTGATTACCGCCGCGCGAGTTTCAAATACCTTACGCGACTGCGGGTTCATGATCAGGTCTACGTAGCGCTGGCGATAACGCGCTTCCTGATCGGTCAGGCCGTGGAACTTATCCGGCAGTGGACGCAGGCTCTTGGTCAACAGCTGCGCTTCTACCATCATCACGTACAGGTCGCCCTTACCCGATTTGTGTACTGGGCCACGGGCAGCAACGATATCACCGATATCCCACCCTTTAATGTCCTCAAGCACATCAGCAGGCAAGCCCTTTTTATCTACGTAGAGCTGGATTTGGCCGGCCACATCTTGAATCACGATAAACGGGCCACGCTTACGCATGACGCGACCAGCCACCGACGCTTGATGATCAAGCGTTTCAAGCTCCGCTTTATCCTTTTCGCCCAGCAGGTTGTGTAGCTCAACCGTGAGGCTGTCACGGCGAAAATCGTTCGGGAAAGCGCTCTTACCTTGCTCAGCGGCGCGCTCACGACGAGCCGCGAGCTTGGCACGGCGCTCAGCGATTAGGTGGTTTTCGTTATCGAGAGAAGACGCGTCTTGGTTAGCCATCGGGCACCCTGTTCAATGTTCAAACGCTAAAAAAATTACAAACCCTGCTTTAGGCTAGCGACGATAAACTGATCTAAATCGCCGTCGAGCACTTTGTCACAGTTACTAGACTGAACGCCAGTGCGCAGGTCTTTGATGCGCTGATCGTCCAGTACATATGAGCGAATTTGGCTACCCCAGCCGATATCGGCTTTAGAGTCTTCCGCTTCCTGCTTGGCCGCATTGCGCTTTTGCATTTCGTGTTCCCACAACTTGGCCTTCAACTGCTTCATGGCGAAGTCGCGGTTAGCGTGCTGGCTGCGCTGATTCTGACATGCCACCACGATACCGCTGGGCTCGTGAGTAATCCTCACCGCTGAGTCGGTGGTGTTAACGTGCTGACCACCTGCACCGCTGGAGCGGTAGGTGTCTACGCGCAGATCAGAGGGATTAATTTCAACCTCAAAGCTGTCGTCAATTTCCGGCGACAAAAATACCGATGCAAACGACGTGTGACGACGGCCGCCAGAATCAAACGGGCTTTTACGCACTAAACGGTGAACACCTGTTTCGGTGCGCAACCATCCGAAGGCATAGTCCCCTTGAATATGCAGCGACGCCGATTTAATGCCTGCTACTTCGCCAGCAGAAATTTCGATAATCTCTGCTTTGAAACCGTGGCTCTCTGCCCAGCGTAAGTACATACGCAGCAGGATATTCGCCCAGTCCTGAGCTTCGGTACCGCCCGACCCCGACTGAATATCCAGATAGGCGTTGTTCTCATCCATTTCACCGGAAAACATGCGACGAAACTCGAGTTTCTCCAGTGCCACTTGCAGACCATCGAGCTCTTTGCGCACCTCATCAACGGTGCCTTCATCCTCTTCCATCTCAGCAAGTTCAAGCAGGTCGCGGCTGTCAGCCAAGCCCTGATCAAGCTCATCGATGGTGGCGACAATCGCTTCAAGCGATGAGCGCTCTTTACCCAGTTTCTGGGCATAGTCTGGATCATTCCAGACATTAGGGTCTTCAAGTTCGCGGGAGACTTCTTCTAGCCGATCTTTGCGTTCGGCATAGTCAAAGATACCCCCTAAGAACGTCTGTCCGCTCAGACAGGTCCTTAATCTGGTTATGAATCGGGTTAGTTTCCAACATGGATCGCCTAGCCTTGGTCAGTATCGCACGGTTCAAAAGAGACAGGCGCCGCTGGGGCAGCTAAGCGCCTAGGCTTACAAATGCCAACGCTAGCCGCCCCAGCGGCGAAATTCTGAGACGCATTGTAACGAAAGCCAACGCTTACCGCACCCACCCTGAAAAAGGATCGCCATGCAAAAAAACCCGGCTTACGCCGGGTTTATAGGTAAAACGACTCAAACAGTCAGCTTATGATCAGAAACGATAGGTAAGCTGAGCACCGAAGCCATGGGCTTCGTTTTTGTAGTCTGCTGAGTAGTTAGAGGTAATCGGCGGTGTTTGCTGCCCTGCCACGGTGAAGCTGTCGGTTTTGGTTTGATCAACCTGGGTGCTGCGCTCGGTAAGGTACGAGTAGGCAACGTCCAAGGTTAAATCAGGCGTGGGGCTCCAGCCTGCACCAATTGAGAAAATTCGGCGGTCGTCAGAGGGAATACGTACACTGCGCGTGGCATCTTGAGTGGGTGTAAAGTCCAGTGCGACCCCGGCACGTAGCGCCAGTGTAGGTGTTAACTGATACTCGCCACCCGTAGAGAACGCCCACGCATTAGAGTAGTTCTGCTGTTCGTTGGTAATCTCACCACGCTCAGTACCGGTGACCAAGATCTGGTCAAAGCGACTCCAGCGTGCCCAGGAAACACCGAACATCAGCTTCAGCTTGTCGCTCATTTGCTGAGTCAGCGAGAAGTTGACTGTTTCAGGCGTTGTTAAATCCAACGCTGCCGTATCTGTTACTGTACCAACCCCTAGCTGATCCAACACAGGTGAGTTCGCCGCAAAGCTGCCTTCTAGATTGAAATCTACTTTTGAGCGGTACGTTAAACCAAGGGTAGTTTCAGGTGCTGGCTGATAAATGATACCCAAGTTATAGCCCCAGGCCTCATCATCACCTTCTACACGTGAATCCACTTCAGAAAGACCCATCGGTGTTGCCACTGGCACCTGACGGCGAAGCTCGCCTTCTACGCGGTTATAGGTAAGGCCAGCACCAACAGACCACTGTTCGTTGAAGCGATAAGAGACCGTTGGCTGAGCCGTCATCACTTTTACTTCGGTGTAATTGCCCTGGTTACGCCCCTGAAAGTCATTTTCGTATTCGGTTTGAGAACCAAATGGCGCGTAGACGCCAAAACCGAATGCCAGCTGCTCGTTAACAGGGTGTGCATAAAAGGCGAAGGGAACTAATGTGCCTGGCACCATATCGCCATCGTTAGAGCCTGCCACTGGCAACGTATCTGTCGCGCCTCCTGTCGCCTGCAGGAAAGCGGGGCTACTCTGCGAGGCACGGACATTAGAAATGTCGCTATTCACGTTTAGGAACGTGCCACCTACTGTAATTTGGGCACGGTCAAGAAACGACATACCCGCTGGGTTGCCGTACACAATAGTTGCATCATGCACATTTGAGCTACGTCCTGCATGGCCATACCCCTGTCCGCTGACGCTCTGCTCATTGATTTGATAACCACCTGCTTGCGCCTGACTGGCAAAAGCGACTGATGCTACTGCGGCCGCCAAGGTGAGCTTTTTAAATTTATTATGCATAGTGGGCCTCTCTTCCCAATGATCCGATGGATACTCCCATCCACCTTCTTTGTTCTGACACCCCCAGTTTTCGCCCAATGACCGCTTGGGATCAAGGGCAAACGAGCGTTTTATTTCGGTTTTGGCTTATACATTAGTCGAACGGTTGTTTTAAATCAGTGTTTTAGTCATTTTGACTCAAGGCACCAATATCGCTTGACCTATGTGTTACCCATAGGTTTTACACTAAAAAACATCACAACTTCCACGCAGAGGGCGTTATGCAGCCTGGAACGATGAAGGTCAGCGAACTTGCCAAACGCGGTAGCGTTACCGCAGAAACAGTTCGTCATTACACCCGTGAGGGGTTGCTGGTACCAACACGCCACCCTGAGAACGGCTACCAGTTATTTTCAACCACTGACTTAGAGCGACTGCACTTTATTCAACGAGCACGCAAGCTCGGCTTTAGCGTGGCTGAGATTCGCGACATCCTGACTCAGGCCGATCAAGGCGACTCCCCATGTCCATTGGTGCGCGATCTGCTCACCCACCGGCTACCGCAAATCCGCGCACGCATTGCCGAGCTTGAAGCGCTCGCCCAACGCATGGAACAGGCACTAGAGAGCTGGCAGCACATGCCCAATGGCATACCAGACGGTCATAGCCTATGTCGTTTAATTGAGAGTTTTCCCGAGGAGGCACCATGCAGTCACACACCCTGCAGCCACAAACACTGAGTCGCAGCGTGCCGGGCATGACCTGCCAGGGC
Organism: Halomonas sp. 3D7M; assembly: GCF_014897885.1. NCBI lineage: Bacteria > Pseudomonadati > Pseudomonadota > Gammaproteobacteria > Oceanospirillales > Halomonadaceae > Halomonas > Halomonas sp. 3D7M. Next base: position 66,245 of record NZ_JABUZF010000272.1, read on the forward strand.
TGCGTTAAGCGCATGCGCGAGGCGGTTCAAGCCGTTGATCCTAACGCCTACGTAGAAGGCTTTCCCGCAGAAAAACGCTTGGAAGTTACCAGTACGTTAGAAAACGATGCGCTGGATAGCACGTTAAGTGAAGCGGGTTATCCGCCGAGTGCCCCTAGCGGCGAGACTCAACCACCGACAGAAAGTGATCCTGCGCCAACGGTCGATAAAGGTAACGACAAACAGGCGGCTGAAAATGAGACGCTCACCAGCGCGCCTCAGCAGAGGCTGTTGATTAGTGGCATGACCTGCGCAGGCTGTGTGAATAGCGTCGAAAAAGCGTTGGCCAACACCCCGGGCGTTACCGATGCCTCGGTGAACTTTGGCACCCATACCGCCCAAGTAACCGGCAAGGTTGAGCGCGAGGCTCTGATTAACGCTGTGGCGGCAGCAGGCTATAGCGCCGAGCCCATTGTCGACATGCGCGAGGCCGAACGCATTCGTGAGTCTCAAGAAGCAGCAACCTATCGCCAACGCCTGCGCGGCAGCATGCTGTCATTAGCGCTGGCTATTCCGCTCATGCTGAGCATGTTTGTTTACCACCCGCACCCCATGGGGATGGGCCGTCTTTATTGGCTGGTCATTGGCCTGCTTACCCTGGCTATTTTGGCATTTCCAGGGCGGCACTTTTTTACCAACGCTTGGAAACAGTTCAAGCTCCACCAGGCCAATATGGATACGCTCGTGGCCATGGGCACAGGTACCGCCTGGCTGTATTCGATGATGGTCGTGGCGTTTGCTCCTTGGCTACCCGAGGTCGCTCAAGGCATCTACTTTGAAGCATCGGCCATGGTGGTGGGGCTCATCCTGCTCGGCAATGCCATGGAGTTACGTGCCCGTGGACGCACCAGCAGTGTATTAAAACGCTTGCTAGACCTGCAGGAGAAAACAGCCCGCGTGATCCGTAATGGCCAAGAACAGGAGTTGCCTGTTGACGACGTAGCGATAGACGATCATATCCGCGTACGACCCGGCGAACGACTGCCAGTGGATGGCATCGTACTCGATGGTCAAAGCTATATTGATGAATCCATGCTGACCGGTGAACCGCTACCCGTTCATAAAAACGCGGATGACGATGTCAGCGCAGGGACTGTTAACGGCAATGGCAGCTTGGTCTATCGCGCCACTCGTGTGGGCAGCGACACCCGTTTGGGTCGTATAACCGAACAGGTCGCCAGCGCACAAAACTCCCGTCCGCCAATTGGCGAATTGGCCGATAAGGTATCGGGAATTTTTGTTCCCAGCGTGATGATCATCGCCGTACTAACCGCGCTAATCTGGTTTAACATCGGCCCCGCTCCCGTGATGATCCATATGCTGGTGACTGCCACCACGGTGCTGATTATCGCCTGTCCCTGCGCATTAGGGCTGGCAACACCGATTTCCACCATGATTGGGGTGGGTAAAGCCGCCGAGCACGGTGTATTGGTAAGAAGTGGTGAAGCGCTACAGACCGCCAGCCAAATCACCACCTTAGTGGTGGACAAAACCGGTACATTGACTGAGGGCAAGCCTCAAGTGACCGATGCGACTGTGCTACATAGTGATGCCTCGCAAGTGCTCGCTTGGGTAGCCGCTTTGGAAAGCCGTTCGGAGCATCCGTTAGCTAATGCCTTAACAGCTTATGCAGAAGCGCATAATGCCCCTGCTGAAACACTGGATACGTTTGATAGCGTCACCGGTGGCGGTGTGAAAGGTAGCACCCAAGCAGGCGACTCACTGCTGCTGGGCAATGCTCGCCTACTTGAAGAGGCTGGCGTGGACCTAACCCCTGCCGAAGAGAGCGTACGCCAGCTAGAGGCGAAAGCACGCTCATTGGTATACCTGGCAGCCAATGGCAAGCTAGCCGCTCTATTCGGCATCAGTGACCCGCTGCGTGCTGACGCGGCTGCCGCAGTGAAACGCTTACAAGAAGATGGCTTAACCGTCGTCATGCTTACTGGAGATAATCAACACACCGCGGCCGCCGTGGCAAGGGAAGTGGGCATTAGCGAGTTTAGAGCAGGCATGACGCCAGATGATAAACACGCAGAAATTGAGCGTCGCCAGCAGGCAGGAGAGGTCGTAGGCATGGTGGGGGATGGCATCAACGATGCCCCAGCACTGGCTCGTGCCAACGTTGGCTTTGCCATCGGCCAGGGCACCGACATCGCTATGGAGAGCGCCGGGATTACCTTGATGCGCGGTTCGCTGCATGGTGTGGCTACTGCTATCGAGTTAAGCCGGGCGACGCTCACCAACATCAAACAAAACCTAGTCGGAGCCTTTGGCTATAACGTACTGTGCATCCCGATTGCTGCGGGCGTGCTTTACCCCTTCACCGGCATGCTGCTGTCACCCATCATTGCCGGTGCGGCCATGTCGCTATCGTCAATCACCGTGGTGAGCAACGCCAACCGCTTACGGCTTTGGAAACCCGCCCAACAGGAGGCCTCATGAGCCTATTGATCAACCTGGCAGGAATCGGTCTTATCGCCGCTATCGTATGGTGGTTTTGGCTTAGCGCCTGATAAGTAATTTCAACGTGGCTGTAGCATCATTGGTAGGCCGCCTTGTGGGCGTAATGTCAGTCGACATTCAATGCTCACTTGGTGGCCTTTCACTAGTTTAGGCGTGAAATGTTGTGCCAATGTTGCCAAGCAGAGAACACCTTCATAAAGCCCAAAGCGCTTGCCGAGACAAACACGTGGCCCCACGCTAAAGGGTAGATAAGCAAATTTGTCTGGACGTGGAGCCTCTGGAAGAAAACGCTCAGGTACAAAATGATCGGGCGCTTCCCACAATTTACGGTGCCGGTGCAGCAGCCAAGGGGATACGAGCAAAACGGTTCCCTCGCGCACATCGCGATTGCGCACCTTATCCTCCCCACGCGCTTGTCGGCTCAGCATGGGTACCGGTGGATATAGCCGCATGGCTTCCTCAAATACCGCCATTGTATAAGGCAGCTTAGCGACATCTGCATAGCAGGGTGTTCTACCACCGAGCACGTCATCAAGTTCATGCTGCAGGCGCGCCATAGCCTGAGGGTCATAATCAAGCAGATACCAACACCACGCCAATGCGTTAGCCGTCGTTTCATGCCCTGCCATAAACATGACAATCGCTTCATTACGCACCGCTTTTCGGCCCATCGGACAGCCATTATCTCCGCCATCTTTCATAGACGTCATAAAGCTCTCAATCAGGCTATGCTGTCCTTGCCCTGATCTGTGCGTATGACGATCAATAATACGGTCAATAATTTCATGCACTTGTTTTGCTGAATAGCGCGTACGCGATCGTCGCAGTGGATTACCTAGCAAGCTTAAAAATGGCAATCCCAGCATATTGGCCATATCTAAATGCTCAGAATGACGCTGATATTCGGTAAAGCCAGCCACCACCTGCTCTGCTTCTTCGTCGGTGGTGTCATCCCCAAAAATCGTTCGGCCAATGATACGCGCGGTTAAATGCGCCATCTCAGTCAGCATATCAATAGGCGTATCCGATGGATGCTGGGCCCATCGCTTGGCAGTCTCCTCCGCCGAGGCGGTCATGGTGGTACAGAAACCGGGTAACAGAGCGTTGGTTAGCGATGGCGCGCACTGGCGTCGGCGCTGGCGCCACAAATCGCCATCGCTGACAAACAATCCATCATCAAGAAGCGGTTCCAGCGCACGGCGCATTTGCGGACTTTTACGATCATAGTTGTCGTGCTGCTCAAGGAAAACGCGACGAACCGTATCGGGGCTATTACACAGAACATAGTCTTGCTTCATCAGCGCCATGCGCGAGGTACGTATTGAGTAATCTTCCTCCCGCCAGACCGAAAGCAAATTGTGCTGCGCTAAACGCAAGCGATGCACGATGCCTTTACTGGCTGAAACAGGCGTTACCTTGACCGGAGGTTCCAACCCCTTAGCCCGGTTCAATGCCTCAGAAAGCCCCAGATGATCATTCGCACTTTGTGTTGTTACCGCTTTGCATAAAACACTATCGTGGTGCATTGTCCCCTGCCCTACTATTTATATGTTTGGAAGCCGACTCTTATTCGCGGGACATACTTTTTAACTAAATTTAACGACGTCTACCTTAACAGGAACAGCCGGCTTGGCGCATCGACGGTTAGTTACCCTGCTTGATAAGAAATCTCTAGCGACCTGTCTCGTTAGTTCTATTTAACTAACACCGATATACCGCCCTGGTTTGTGATTCAAGGCAATAATCAAATTCAGCGTCAGTGCCCCCAACACGGAGTAACCCACGCGGTCTAGCGGTAGCTGGGTCAGTGCCACCAGCAAAATTAGCCCATCGATACCCAACTGCACATAGCCTGCCCGCAGGCCGTGCTTTTCTTGCAGATAGAGCGCGAGAATATTAATTCCCCCAAGGCTGGTTCGATGCCGGAACAACATCAACATACCTATGCCCATTAAAGCGCCCCCCATCAACGCAGCGTACAGCGACGGAACATTGGCGAACTGTACCCAACCTTGGGTGAGTTCAGAGAACAACGACACGAGACCGATAGCAGCAAACGTGCGCAGCGTAAAACTCCACCCCATGCGCTTAATGGCCAAATAGTAAAAGGGTACATTGATGGCAAAAAACCAGAAGCCAAATCCCCACCCAGTCACGTAATTCAGCAGTAATGCCAGCCCAGCGGTGCTGCCAGTGATTAATACCGAGTGGGTATAAAATGCCACCCCTAAAGCAACAAACAGCGTGCCGAGTACCATGGCCATCATATCTTCATAGTATTTATGCGGATCTGTAGGCAGATCGTCCCGCATGAGTCTATCCTTTTGTAAAAGTATTCAAGCACTTATTCCAAGAGATTCTGCAACGTCAGTGGCCTAACAGAGAATCACCGGGCAGGGAAAACGTCGTTCTGGCGCTCAATAGCTCTGATTTCATCAACGCCCCAGAGCCCTCTCTAATATATCGGCAGCATTGGCTGCCCCGTTTGCTTTTTGCACGGCGCTTGAAAAACGCTGGGCAGATTGACGAAATACTGGCTCATGCATTAGTCGCTCTAGCTGTCGCACCAATTTATTGGGATTAATTCTACGCACTGACATCTGCAAGCCGAATTTTTGGCGCACGCCAATTTGAGCATTGAGACGCTGCTCATAGTGGGCAGGCAGCGCCAGCATTGGCACACCCGCCGCTAAAGACTGATACATACTGCCATTGCCACCGTGATATAGCATTGCTCGAGCATGAGCCAAGAGCTGCGAGCCAGGCGCATAGCGCGTAAAACGGAAATTACTCGGGGCAGCGTTCATCACCTCTTCGCTTACCTGACCACCGGTGGTCACCATAAAACGGTAAGGCAGCGCTCCCAAGGTGGGATACGTGCTGCGCAGGAAGTGCTCTAACAACCCGGTTGAGCCCATGGTGATATAAATATTGGGCGTGCCATCTTGGAGTTCATCAAACCAGTCAGGTAATGGGGCCGTTAGATCTGGGGAGATCGGCCCTACCATATGATAATCGCGAAACCGTTTAGGCAAGCTGTAGAGCCCTGGCAAATCAGGCGAAATCATTGGCATGTGATAGAGCATGTCAAAGGCATTTCGGTCTGGCCGCTGATACTTCTGGTAAAGTCGCCGCCGAATACCAGACAGTAAATAGCGGTCTAAGCCTTTAGCAGCGTAGTAGGTCGGTGTTGGCGGCGTTAACAGTCTCGCGGCATAGCCATTCATTATGCCAGCACACGGGACGCCGGCAATGTACGCAGCAGTACTGGCACTTACCGTGGCATCCCCCACCACTAAATCAGGTTTGACCTGTTCGATAGCCTGCAATTGGGACTCGATAATCTTGGTCAGAGGCGCCCAATAGCGTAGGTGCACCATATCCCAAAAGGAGGCTTTCCAGCCAAGGCGTTGAAAGCGTATCCATATATCGGGAAGATTCGGCTCCCGAGCATAGATAAGAGGGAACCCTGCTTCCTGAACAAGGCTCAAGCGAGAGCTGGGATGGTTAGGATCATCACCCGCGAAAATCACCTCGTGCCCACGTTGGCGCAGCACGTTGGCTATCTCGATGCAACGCACTGTATGCGCAAGCACCCACCCCAGCGGGAAAAACAGGATACGTGACGGTCTGGCAGCCACATGGCTACCACTAAGCGAGTCTGACATACCAAGTTTCCTGTCTTATTCAACCATCAAACGATGTTGTCCACTGACTAAAATCCGCGAATAGCAAAGAGGATTAGACAGGGCTGGCGTGTTCTACCATCAACTGCAATGACTCTCGACCTCGCCAGCGGTTGCGATTGAGCTTATAGGCGCAGTGCAGCGTGTCGCCCACGCTAAATGAGGGGAGCTCCCCTGGCGTTAACGCCCGGAACCAAATCGCTTTGCTGGTCACCGCGCCCATGGAAAGTTCCATCATCAGGTGAGAACCTTCAGCACCGACTGGGCGTAGTGCTTCAACAATAAAGCGCCCTTCAAATAGTGGCGGGTCAAACTCACGCCCGTAAGGGCCAAGCGCTTCAACTTCGCTTAGCGTTAACAGAGATAGCTGCGACGTAGAGAGCTCGCCATCTGTCCATAGCCGCGGGTAAAGCGGTGTATCGCCCAACTGCTCACCAACGGCCTGTAGAAATGCGGCTTTAAAGGCCGCTAACTGCTCTCTTGGTACGCCGACACCCGCCGCCCCACTGTGGCCACCAAAGCGCGGTAGCGACTCAGGGGCTAGCTCAAAGGTGCGTTGCAGCGCATTCCGTAGGTGCAGGCCATCAATCGAGCGACCAGAACCGGTCAACATATTGGGCGCCGCCGCGTGGGTCAGCACCAACGCGGGGCGGCCATAGGCCTGCACTAACCGCGAAGCGACAATACCTTGCACACCAGGGTGGCCATCTTCCAGCAGTACCACCACTGCAGGCTCATTAGCCTCCAGCGACGAAACGGCAAGCGCCCGCGCTTCTTCGGCCATGTCCGCTTCAATCGCCTTGCGGGACTGATTGTCTTGATCAAGCACTTCTAGCTGACGATTGGCGACACTATCGCTTTCCGCGAGCATAAAGTGTAACGCCGCATAGGGGTCATCCAGCCGTGAGCGAGCGTTAATTCGTGGCCCCATTTGGAACGCCAGCGTTTCAGCGTTAAACGGCACACTATCTGCCCCAAGCCGCGCCGCCATGGCGCGCCAACAGGCAGCGTCCATACGGTTGATCAGCGTTAATCCGTAGTTAACCACTGCGCGGTTGGCCGGACTACCGCCCAGCGAAACACAGTCCGCTACGGTGCCCAGCGCGACGTAAGAAAGCCACGGTGAGAGCTTAGGCGTTGCATCAGGCAATGCCCCCCATTCAATCAATACGCCACGGGCAAGTGACATCAAAAGCCATGCCACCATGCAACCGGCGATCGTTTTATCGGGATAGTCACAATCACTGCGTGTCGGGTTAACACAGGCATAGGCAGAAGGCGGTGGGCCTTCCAACGGCAGCGCGTGGTGGTCGCTGACCACCACATCAATACCAACGGCTTTCAAGCGTGCAATTCGCGGCTCATCTGAGCTGCCGCAGTCGGCGGTAATCACCAGCGAGGGCAGCGGTTTTAAACCAAGTGTGCGTTCCACCAGCGGCAGGCTAATGCCATAGCCATCGTGGATACGGTGGCCAATCAAACTATGTAACTTGTGTTCAGATACGCCAAACAGCTCCACCAACGTACGCCGAATCACCACATGGGAGGTGATGCCGTCCACATCGTAGTCGGTGAGAATGCCGATGGATTCCCCTTCTGCCACTGCCTGGGCAATACGTTCAGCGGCACGGCGGCCATCGGCTAGCTTTTCTGGATGCACCAAGTAGCGCAAGCTCGGCGCCACCAGTGGTGCGAGCTCGCCCTTATAGCCCGGCAATCGTGAGGCCAATAGCCGTGCTTGTAGCTCGCTTAAGCCTTCCGCTTGGGCACGCACATAGATAGCCTCGTCCAGTTGACGAGGCTCTAAGCGTGGCTGATTGGCGTTCTGCTGGGTGAGTGCTGGTTCGTCGGCCATGACGCCTCAGCGCCGATTGTCAGCGACAAACTGCTGCACGGCACTCAGCTCAGCAGGCAGCACCGTGTAACGCTCTTCGCGCTCAAGCAAATCATCCATATGAGTGGGTAACGGCACACCCTGGAAGCCTGCCTTAACCACGGCTTCAGCGAATTTTGCCGGATGCGCGGTAGCCAGTGTAATCACCGGCGTCGTGGTATCCACGCGTGCGCGCTCTGCAGCGCGATAGCCAGTGGCCGTATGGGGGTCAAGGATCTCCCCAGTACGGTGATGAGCTTCACGAATGACTTCCAGAATGGTCGCATCATCAACGCTATGGCTAGCGAATTTTTCGCGCAGCTTGGCCAGAGGTGCATCGGCAAGCGCCGTAGGCTCTTGCTGGAAGCGTTCTAGTAGCGCTGCCACAGCGGCACCATCGCGGTCGTAAGCATCAAACAGCAAACGCTCAAAGTTTGACGAAACAACGATGTCCATTGACGGCGCAAGGGTCGCTGCCAACTCTTTCTTGGAGAAATCATTGGCGGCAAGCGTGCGATGCAGAATGTCGTTGGCATTAGTGGCAATAATGAACTGCTTCACCGGCAGCCCCATCTTAAACGCCATGTAGCCTGCGAAGACGTTACCGAAGTTAGCCGACGGAACGCAGAAGCTCACTTCTCGCTGAGGCGCGCCCAATGCAACACCAGCGGCGATGTAGTAAACGATCTGCGCCATGATGCGCGCCCAGTTGATCGAGTTCACCGCCACTAAGCGCGTGCCATTCAGGAAATCCTGATTAGCAAAGCTCGCCTTCACCATTGCCTGGGCATCATCAAAATTGCCTTCGATAGCAATATTGAAGACGTTGTTGGCTAGCACCGACGTCATCTGGCGGCGCTGTACTTCAGACACGCGGTTATGCGGGTGGAGAATAAAAATATCGAGGTTATCGCAGTGGCGACAGCCTTCAATGGCCGCGGAGCCGGTATCCCCAGAGGTCGCGCCCATAATGACGGCACGTTCACCACGCTTTTTCAGGAAATGATCCAGCAGCCGCCCTAGCAGCTGCAGCGCGACATCTTTAAACGCCAGCGTTGGGCCGTGGAACTGCTCTAGCAGAAAGTGATTGGCATCCAACTGCTTTAACGGCACAACAGCGTCATGATTGAACGTGGCGTAAGCTTCTGTCACCAAGCGACGGAAGGTCTCGTCGTCAATTTCACCATTTACAAACGGCTTCATGACCCGAAAAGCAATCTCGGCGTAGGAAAGGCCAGCCATGCTGGCCAGCTCTTGCTTAGAAAACTCGGGCAGCGTTTCCGGCACATAAAGTCCGCCGTCGCTGGCCATTCCAGTTAACACGACCTCTTCAAAGGAGAGCGCGGGCGCTTGGCCACGCGTGCTGATATAACGCATGAGTTATTCCCCTTCGCTCAGACTTTCAACGCGAATACGGGTAACCGGCCCAGCAATATCCGCCATGGACTCGATTTCACGGATAGCATCGTTCATCTGTTTCTCTTTTGTGCGATGCGTCAGCAAAATGATCGGCACCAACTCCCCTTCAGTAGCCTCTTTCTGGATCAGCGCTTCAATAGAGATGCCCTGCTCGGCCAGAATGGTGGCAACACGCGCCAACACACCCGGGCGATCCACCGCCAACAGACGCAGATAATACGCGGTGGTAATATCTTCCATCGGCATAATCGGCAGTTGACTGGCATCATCGTCGATGCCGCTAAACGCTAGGTAAGGCACCCGGTAGTGGTGGTCCGTGGCGATATCACGGGCAACATCCAGAAGGTCGGCTACGACGGCAGACGCTGTCGGCTCAGCACCGGCGCCAGCGCCGTAGTAAAGTGTTGGACCAACCGCATCACCCATCACCGCAATCGCATTTTTAACGCCGTGCACATTCGCCAGCAGGCGCTCTTTAGGAATCAACGTCGGGTGAACTCGGAGCTCTAGCCCTTGATCAGTCCGTTTAGAGATGCCCAGATGCTTAATCACGTAACCCAGGTTATCGGCCTGCTCGACGTCTTCTGCAGTAATGCGAGAAATACCTTCGGTGAAGGCTTTATCAAACTGCAGCGGCACGCCATAGGCAATTGACGCCAGTATGGTCAATTTATGGGCAGCGTCGATACCTTCCACGTCGAAAGTGGGGTCAGACTCCGCGTAACCTAGCGCTTGAGCTTCGGCCAACACGTCTTCAAACGCGCGACCTTCATCACGCATATGGGTGAGAATGTAGTTGCCGGTGCCGTTTATGATGCCCGCCACCCACTCGATACGGTTAGCACCAAGGCCTTCGCGTAGCGATTTGATGACCGGAATACCGCCCGCCACAGCCGCCTCAAAGGCAACAATGACGCCTTTTTTGTGCGCGGCGCGGAAAATTTCATTACCGTGAACAGCAATCAAGGCCTTGTTGGCAGTCACAACGTGCTTGCCGTTTTCAATCGCCGTTAGCACCAGCTCGCGGGCGAGATCGTAGCCACCAATCAGCTCTACCAGCACATCCACGTTAGGGTTATTAGCCACCTCAAACACGTCAGAGGTCGCATTAATGCCGGTAATATCGCAGTCAGGGTGAATACTGCGGTGGGCAACCTGCTCAATCACAATCGGGCGGCCAGCACGACGGCTAATGTCATCAGCGTTACGTGTTAAGACGTTAAATGTACCGCCACCGACCGTACCTAACCCACAAATGCCTACTCTTACCGGTTTCAAAATACTTCCCCTTTCGTGATGGGCACCCATAGGTGCCGCCTCTTAAATCAGTGTCTCAGCGCTATCGTTCGTCACTACTCGTGACGTTATTCGTCTTCCAAGCCTAACATGCTAACGAGCCGGTCGGGGGGTACAAACCCTGGCACCATTTTCCCGTCGGGCAACACAATCGCAGGCGTCCCCTGCACGCCCACAGCTTTACCTAATTCGTACTGATCGGCAACGGGGTTATCGCAGTTTGCCGATGCCGCAAGCGTTTGGCCTTGTTTAGCTTGAGTCATGGACTCGCTACGGTTATCCGAACACCACACTTGCTCAAGCGTCGTCGCAGCACCACTTCCCATGCCTGCGCGTGGAAAGGCCATATAGTGCACTGCAATGCCGCGCTCGTTAAGCTCAGGCACCGTTTCATGTAGGCGCTCGCAGTATGGGCAGGTAGGGTCCGTAAACACAATTACCGTGGCTTTCGGCTCACCCACACCTTGAAAAACGACTCGCTCGCTCGCTGGAATGGCAGCCAGCACTGTAGCCCTTTCCTGGTTACGCGCCTGCTCGGTTAAGTTAACCAAACCATTATCCGCGTTTTGATAGAGGTCCCCTACCAAAAAGTGGCTGCCATCGGCATTGGAGTAAAAAGACTCCCCACTTTCCAGGATTACGTGATACACCCCATCCATTGGCGTTTCGTTTACCTGCTCCACCGGCATTGACTGGCCATTAACTTGTAAATTCTCCATCAGCTGCTCGGACACGGCATCAGCACTGGCAACAGCAGGCAGTAAGCACCCCGCCAGCGCCAGCCAAGAAGCACAGGATTTAGCAACTAAAGACATACGTTGATGCATTGTATCTTCAACCTCGCGGATGGTGTTCGGCATGCAGTTGCTCCAGGCGCGCCTGGGCAACATGGGTATAAATTTGCGTTGTAGATAGATCGCTATGACCTAACAACAGCTGTACGACCCGCAAATTAGCACCATGATTCAATAAATGGGTCGCAAATGCGTGGCGTAACGTGTGAGGCGACAAGGGTCGAGTAATACCTGCAGTGATAGCGTGGGCTTTTATACGGTGCCAAAACGTTTGCCGGGTCATGGCTTTATCTGCCCGCCCTGGAAACAGCGCGGGCCGTGTAGGATCTTGCATCAACGCGGGCCGCGCCGTTTTTAGGTAACGCTCTACCCACTCGGCCGCTTCTTCACCCATTGGCACCAGTCGATCTTTATCGCCCTTGCCTCTGACACGAACAACCCCTTGGCGAAGATTGACCGCATCGCCAGTCAATCCAACCAGCTCCGACACGCGTAGCCCGCAGGCATACAGCAGCTCAAGCATGGTGCGGTCGCGAACGCCAAGCGAGGTGTTGATATCAGGGGCGAGCAACAGACGCTCAACCTCTTCCTCTTCCAGGGTATTCGGCAAGCTAGGGCGTACCCGCGGCAGCGCCACATTGGCCAATGGGTCGCTAGCGATATGCCCATAAAGCCGTGCCCAACGGTAAAAACTGCGCAGCGACGAGAGTAGCCGTGCATTACTGCGTAGTTGATAGCCCTGTTCTCGACGTACTTCCAACCACTCGCTAAAACGCTCTGATGAGGGAGTTAACAGTGTTTCTCCCGCACTTTCGAGCTGCTGCTGCCAAGCAGTTAAGTCATGCCGGTAGGCCGCTAACGTATGGTCGCTTGCCCCTTGCTCTAACCATAAGGCATCTAGATAGGCATCTATCACGCTCATAGGCTAACGGTCTCTTGACGGTGGTACCACACAAACAAAAACCCCGCCCCGCAAAGCGGTGACGGGGTCTTGGTATCCGAGCGCGACGCATGTCAAAACAGCGTGCGCCCGTGAAAAAGTGGCAGTTAAGCCAGCTTTTCCTTGATACGCGCCGACTTGCCGCTGCGCTCGCGCAGGTAGTACAGCTTGGCTTGACGAACGTCACCGCGACGCTTGACTTCAATAGAGTCAACCAGCGGGCTGTAGGTCTGGAAAGTACGCTCAACACCAACACCGTGAGAAATTTTACGTACGGTGAAAGCGGAGTTCAGGCCACGGTTACGCTTACCGATGACCACACCTTCAAACGCCTGCAGACGCTCACGAGTACCTTCCTTTACTTTAACCTGAACGACGATGGTGTCGCCCGGTGCAAAGGCCGGAATCTCTTTGCCCATTTGCTCAGATTCGATCGCCTGGATCACCTTGTTCTTGCTGCTCATTTTCATACTCCTAAATAACGTAATGGCTTGCCACGCAGTTGTGGAAGGGGCAAACCGTGATCCCGGCGCTCGAAACGAGCTACGCGGGAGTCGTTATGGGTGACGCAGGTGCGTCGGCTAACTGTCTCATCGACTAGCTGTCTTATGGACTATCTGCCTAATTTGCCCTGCACCGCCGCTCTGTTCTATGCAATTGAAAAACAATCACTTAGTTGACAGAGCGTGTTCCTCGATAAACTCGTCTAGAAGCCGCTGTTGCTCGGCGTCCAGTGTGCGTCCTGCCAATAGATCAGGACGGCGCTGCCATGTACGGCCTAACGACTGCTTTAACCGCCAGCGCTTGATGGCCGCATGATTACCACTTAACAGCACATCAGGCACTTGTCGCCCGTCGATCGTCTCAGGACGGGTATAGTGCGGACAGTCTAACAAGCCATCATTGAACGAGTCTTCGATAGCGGAATCCTGGTGGCCCAACACACCGGGTACCAGCCGTGCCGCCGCGTCAATTAGCACCATTGCTGGCAACTCACCACCGCTCAGCACATAGTCACCAATTGACCATTCTTCATCAATGTCACTTTCCACCACGCGCTCATCAATGCCTTCATAGCGCCCAGCGACCACTACGAGAGGGCCTGCTGAGGCGAGCGCTTGAACACCCTGCTGATCCAACTTACGCCCTTGGGGCGAGAGATAGATCACGGTAGGCGATTGTCCCGTTGCTTGCTCTGCTCGTTGCCGAGCATCAAAGATAGCAGCCCGCAGGGTGTCTACCTTCATCAGCATACCGGGGCCGCCGCCGTAAGGGCGATCGTCCACGCTGCGGTGGCGGTCGGTGGCGTAATCGCGCGGATTCCAAAACTCCAGGGCAATACGCTGTTTCTCTACCGCTCGACCGACCACACCTTGTTGGGTAATCGCATCGAACATTTCTGGAAACAGCGATACCACGCCAATCCACATCGCGGGAGCATCCGTTAAGCTGCTTTCTTCACCGTTTGCTGCAGTAACAGTTGAATCAGTTACTGTGAGCTCGCTCGACAACTGCTTACTCAAACTAGCTTTCAAAACTCAGGATCCCAATTCACGACCATACGGCCATCTTCGAGGCTGATTTCAACAATTACATCATCGGGTAAGAAAGGTAGCAGTCGCTCACGCTTATCAATTGCGTCGTTATCACCGCGCACCACCATGACATCGTTTGCGCCGGTTTCAAACAGGTAACTGACCTGCCCTAACCGCTCGCCTGACTGAGTGAAGACGGTTAAGCCTTCAAGCTCATGCCAGTAATACTCATCATCGGAAAGCGTAGGCAGTGCCTCTTTCGGCATCAGAATGTCCGTTTGCGCCAGCGCTTCGGCTGCCGTTCGGTCATCAACACCTTTTAGCTGCACCACAAGACCCTTGCCTTGCCGACGTCCCTGAATCACGGTCATGCGCGTGAGGGATTCCCCTTGGCGCACCCACCATTCTGGGTATTCCATGATGCTGTCTATGGGATTGGTATAGGAGTAGACCTTAAGCCAACCTTTAATCCCGTGAGGGCTAGTTAGCTTACCAAGCACCACATGTGCGTCGTCTGTATGGCTAGTTTCAAAACGCGTCATCGACGACCGCTCCAACAAATTACAACGACAACATCACCTACTATCACTTACTGACAGTCACGCATTAACCGGCTTAAGCCTGTTTACGCGCTTCTTTAACCAGCTCAGCAACACGACCAGACAACTGGGCGCCCTGGCTCTGCCAGTGAGTAACACGCTCAAGATCAACGCGCAGACGCTCTTCTTGACCACGGGCAACCGGGTTGAAGAAGCCGATACGCTCGATGAAACGGCCATCACGGGCGTTGCGTGAATCAGTAACAGTCAGGTGATAAAAGGGACGCTTTTTGGCGCCACCACGTGCCAAACGAATGGTAACCATACGATAACTATCCTTCGGTTGAGGTTACGAGAGTGTGCAATAGCGCAGATCGCTAACAGAACACTCGTCATACTATTTTCTCGGCACTGCAGACTAAAATCAGTGATTTGCTGCGTACCATCAGGTTCTTCACTGGCAGATGGTAAGGCGATGCTCGCGCATTTTTGCCAACACCCACGCATGAAGAGGCCGCATTCTACGCAAATGCGCTCTGCTTGGAAAGCCTGACAGCCAGAAAACTCTTAAGCCGTCAACCTTGCCAAGCACGTTACAACGTTACTAACAATGGCTTAACGCCAGGGAAGACCGCCGGGGCCACCCATACCGCCCATGCCGCCCGCGCCGCCAGGACCACCCGGCCCGCCGCCGCCCATCATGCCCGACATGCCGCGCATCATTTTCTGCATCCCGCCTTTTTTGCCTGCTTTTTTCATCATTTTCTGCATCTGCTTATGCTGTTTTAGCAGGCGATTCAGGTCAGGTACTTGCAGGCCAGCACCCGCTGCAATACGGCGTTTGCGCGAACCATTGATGATATCGGGCTTGCGGCGCTCTTTGGGGGTCATTGAGTTAATCAATGCCTCCAGCTTGCCAAGCTCTTTTTCCGGACCAGGGCCTTGTGCCATATCAGCCATTTGCCCCATGCCAGGCAGCTTGCCAAGCAGGCCACCCATGCCGCCCATTTTTTTGAGCTGCTGTAACTGATCGCGGAAATCTTCCAGATCAAAACCGTCACCCTTCTTGACCTTGCTGGCCAGCTTGGCGGCTTTGTCCTTATCTACCGTGCGCTCGGCTTCTTCGATCAGCGACAGCATGTCGCCCATACCCAGAATCCGTGATGCCACACGATCCGGATGGAAAGGCTCTAGGGCGTCTACTTTCTCACCAACCCCCATGAACTTGATGGGCTTACCAGTGATATGGCGTACCGAAAGTGCTGCACCGCCACGGGCATCACCATCAGCCTTGGTGAGAATCACCCCGGTCAGCGGCAGTGCATCGTGAAATGCTTTCGCCGTATTCACCGCATCCTGGCCGGTCATGGCGTCGACCACAAACAGCGTTTCTTCCGGTGAAATTGCTTTATGCAGCGCCTGGATTTCGGCCATCATCGCTTCATCGATGGCCAGCCGCCCGGCGGTATCGACTAATACGACATCATGGAACTGAATTTTGGCGTGTTTGATCGCCGCCGTGGCAATATCCACTGGCTTCTGATCGGAACGAGACGCAAAGAAATCAACCTGAACTTCTTTTGCCAGCGTCTCTAGCTGATCAATCGCCGCTGGACGATAAACGTCGGCGGAGACCACCAGCACTTTTTTCTTTTCGCGTTCACGCAGGTAACGCGCCAGTTTAGCAACAGAGGTGGTTTTACCCGCCCCTTGCAAGCCTGCCATCAATACGACCGCAGGTGAGCCTTTTAGGGATAAGCCTTCATTGGCTTCGCCCATGATCGCTTCCAGCTCTTGCTGGACGATTTTAACGAATTGCTGGCCTGGCGAGAGGCTCTTTGAGACTTCCTGGCCAACAGCACGTTCACGAACACGCTCAATAAATGCCTTCACCACCGGCAAGGCGACATCTGCCTCTAACAGTGCTTTACGCACTTCGCGCAGGGTGTCTTTGATATTGTCGTCAGTTAGCCGCGCTTGGCCTTTGATCGACTTCAACGTCTGGGAAAGACGCTCACTCAGATTCTGAAACATGGGGCCTCTGCCTCCGTCGTTGTCGCCGGGCGGTCACACCGGACGAATGTAGGATCGATTATACGCGCTCGCCGCGCGAGTCTCCATGGTCGTCAACATTGGTTATCGATGGCTGTGCGACGCCGCTATGATTGGTTATAGTAGGCAGACTGTTCTAGCTTGAACGATTTAGCACCGCTGACTTTCACAGCGTTGATTCAATGACACTGGATTCAACAACGCGCTGCAAGGCGCACGGATAGCATCATGCAGGCGCTCCCTTTCGCCACGATCGCTTTTATACTCTATGTCGCCGCTGCCATTTGGCAGGGCATGACCTTATTTCGTCGCGTGCCACCACGCCAGGGCATGGTGCGTCTACTTGGTGCGCTTGGGCTTTTACTGCATATCCCAGTGGTCGTGGAGCTTGTTAGCTCAGCCCCAGGGCTACTGCCTGGTTTCACAACCAGCGCAACGCTTCTGATGGCCGTGGCCGTCAACGTTGTACTCGTCGCCAGCCTGTTTAAGCCGGTGCTCAACGCTGGCATCGTGCTATTCCCTCTCGCAGGTATCGCGCTTATTTTTGCCACTTGGTTACCGAGCCAGGGGAGCCAAAGCGGCTTAACGCCCGGCATTTTACTGCATGCCGTCAGCTCTGCGCTGGCGTTTGCCGTCTTGGCAATTGCGGCGATTCAAGCGGTGCTGGTCGGCCTGCAGAACCAAGCACTGCGCCATCACCATATTCGTGGCATTGTGCAATCGCTACCACCGCTCACCACCATGGAAAGAGTGCTGTTTGAACTGGTATGGTCAGGCATTATATTGCTGACACTTTCGATCATCAGCGGACTAATCTTTCTCGACAATATGTTCGCGCAGCATTTGGTGCATAAAACAGTACTTTCGCTGGGAGCGTGGATTATTTTCACCACACTTTTAGTGGGTCGCTATCGTTTTGGCTGGCGTGGCATGCGCGCTGTGCGCTGGACGCTTGGCGGGTGCATACTGCTACTGCTAGCTTACTTTGGCAGCAAGTTTGTCCTGGAAATCTTGCTCCATCGCTAAACATATACTCACCGCATTATCAGCACTGATTTAATTTGGCGTTGATAACAGTGGCCTTGACAGGCCACTTCCATACTTCTAAAAATCGAGCCTAATACGCCATAAAGGAACTTTCGACTTGAGCGACGACTTCCCCCTGGGGTTACTGTTCGGCCTGCTAGCCATTTTGATATTGCTGTCTGCCTTTTTCTCCAGCTCTGAAACAGGCATGATGTCGATAAACCGCTATCGACTAAGCCATCAAGCTAACAGCGGTGATCGCCGCGCAAAGCGTGTCATGCGGTTATTAACGCGTCCCGATCGACTAATTGGCGTTATTTTAATTGGCAATAACTTCGTCAATAACTTAGCCGCCTCAATTGCGACCATCATTGCCATTCACTTCTTTGGCGACGTCTCCGGCCCCGCTATTTCAACGGCGCTACTGACGATTACCATCCTGATTTTTGCCGAAGTCACACCGAAAACCTACGCGGCCATCAAGCCTGAGCGGATCGCTTACCCTACCTCCCTGGGCCTGGAGCCACTGCTCAAACTACTTTACCCACTGGTATGGCTAGTCAACGTCATCTCAAATGGCCTATTACGCCTAATGGGCGTTAAAAGTGTTGAGAACGGCGGCGACAGTTTAACCCGCGATGAACTGCGCACTGTCGTTCACGAAGCAGGCACGCTAATTCCCTACCGACACCGCGCTATGCTGCTGTCGATCCTTGATCTTGAGAATGTCACAGTTAACGACATCATGGTGCCCCGGCACGAAGTTCTTGGCATTGATCTTGACGACACGCTGGAAGATATTCTGACCCAGATCCGCACCAGCCAACATACCCGTTTACCGGTCTATAAAGGCGATATCAACAATATTATTGGCATGCTACATCTACGCAATGCAGCGCGCTTTTTATCGCGTAGCGAAGTCACCAAAGCAGCGATTGTTCAAGAAGCACGGGAGCCGTATTTCATTCCCGAATCCACACCGTTACATACACAGCTACTGAACTTCCAAAAGCAGAAGCGGCGTATTGGTATTGTGGTGGATGAGTATGGCGACGTGGAAGGCTTGGTAACCTTAGAAGATATTCTTGAGGAGATTGTCGGGGAGTTCACCACCGATGTCTCAGAAGATGATGAAATTCATCAGCAAGATGATGGTAGCCATGTCATTGAGGGCACTGCCAATATTCGTGAAATTAACAAAATGCTTGGCTGGCAACTGCCCACTGACGGCCCCAAAACCCTGAATGGCTTAATTCTTGAGCACCTGGAAGCGTTTCCGGAAGGGCCTGCCTGCTTGCAGATTGGTAATACGCGGATGGAAATTTTAGAAATCCGTGACAACCTGATCACTTCAGCACGCTGCTGGCAAAAGCTGCGCCTTGCACGCCGAACGTAGCGACTGACCGTCTAACCAATTTGGCGGTGGGTGATTTCGCTATCACCCGCTGCCTTCAGCGCCCTCACACGAGCCTCTAAATAGCGGCGCAAGGCAATATCCTCTACCTCATGAACCAATACCGGCGGCCCGAAGTGTAAACTGACCGGCGCACGAAAACGTGACGGCCATTTTTTAAGTGCCTTACCACCGTAGTGTGATGTCCAAGACCCCCACAACCCCGCCAAGCCAGCCGGAATGACGGGCACATTATCGCGTGCAAGAATGGTTTCGAGCCCGCGCCTAAAGGCGTGGATATCGCCATCTGGGGTGATACGCCCTTCAGGAAACACCATTACGACATCACCTTCGCGAAGCGCGTGGCTCACCTCATCCAGCGTTCGACGCAATGCACCAGGGCTATGCCGCTCTGATTCAATCGGAATCGCGCCCACAAGCTGGAACCACCACTTTAGCCAGCGAGATTCAAAGATGGGCTGATCCATCACAAACCGCAGCGGCCTGGGGCTACCGCCGCCTAACACCAACGCATCCATAAAGCTGACGTGGTTACAGACTACCAGGGCAGCGCCGCGCTTAGGTACGTTCTCTTGGCCATGTACAGAGAACCGATAACACACACGCATAACAACATAAATGGCGCGACGCAACGCGCAACGCACCATTTTCAACCACCACGTCACGTCGCCGCCTCCCGGTGGCGCAGGCCAGCCAGCACCGTGCTCATTAGCTGATCCAGCAGCTCATCCACCTTCAACTGCTGACCTTGCCAATAGCCTAAGCGCTCGTTTAATCCAAGCTGCACCAAGCCGTGCACGCTCCCCCAGAGGGTGCGCCCAAGGCGTCGCGCTTCAAGATCATCCAATGCTGGCTGATACCGTTTCAACGAGGTTTCCACCTGCGTGAACAGCGCTTCAATAAGATCGCTCTGGCGCTGATCCAGCTCGCCTTCTTGGGCCAGTGGATAATCAAATAGCAGTTGCCAGCGGTAGCAGCCTTGCTCAGCGAAGCGCCAATAAGCGAGCGCTAGCGAGCGCAGCCATGGCTCAGGATCATCTTCTGCCAGGCTAGTAATGGTATGCTGTAAGCGTGCCAACGTTTCAACGTTGACGTGCTGCAATAAGTTATTAAAGCTGCCATATAATTTAAGCAGCGTACTTGGCGCGCAGCCCACTTCTCTGGCCAGGGCACGCAGTGACAAACCATGGACTGGCTGCTTAGCCAACCACTCATCACAAGCGTGCATGACCTGCGCGTGGAGGGCATCGGGCGCATGCTGTCTAGGACGGGCCATGGCGATCTCTTAAGGTCAACGGCAAACAGGAAGAATGCCTCATCGCGCTTTAGCGTGAGCAAGGGATACGCTAGGATACCTTACATCGAACACTGTTTTCGACACTAAAACACGACATTTAACCTATTGTTGCGTTACCCCGCCATTTTGCACTCTCACGAGCCCCATTTCGCATAAGGAGACAGGCATGACGGGACGCCTTCACGTGCAGCGCCTCACGCTATCACGCCTTGTGCCCTCGCTGACTGATACTGAACCACTTATCGAATCGCCTAACTTAGCGCCCCGACAGCCTGTATCAGCAATACGACTTGAGCAGGGACGTTTGCGACTTCAGCCATTATTTTGGGGGCTAACGCCTCCTTGGCTGAAAGTACTCGACCACGCGCCCCATTGCGCTAGAGCAGAAACGCTTAACCAACGCGCCATGTTTAACGAGGCGTTTAGCGCCCGCCGCTGTGTCATTCCAGTCAGCGGATTTTATATCTGGAAGATACAAGCACACAGCAAGCAACCCTATTTAGTGACCCACGTTAACCGAGGGCCACTGTTACTGGGTGCTTTATGGTGCCGTTACCACACAACGCTCACCGCATTTACTGACTCGACGGCGCTAATCAGCGTACCTGCCAACGCCTGCCTTTCTTCACTGACTGACCGATTACCTGTCGTTATCCCTCCAGAAGCGTTAACGCGCTGGCTGGACCCGACGACCGACCTTGAAGCACTCAATGCGCTATTAATGCCTGCGCCATTGGAACTGTTGGGCGCTTTTCCGGTATCAAAACATGTTAATAATCCTGCCTATCAGTCATCATCCTGCGCCCACCCGGTAGGGCCGATGCTGCGCTGGGCTGTGCCATAGGAACCGTAATGTTACGATCTCATGAACCTCTGCCTAACCGTGACGCTGTACGGCAGGCCGTCATCGGCGTCGTGATTGGCGTCGCTTGGTGCACGCCTTTTTTCGCCTTCGCTCAAGACACCCCAGTGAAGGACGCCATCACGCCTATTGTCAGCCCATTTGACGAACGCGATTACCGCGTACTGACGCTGGAAAATGGCCTTCAAGCGCTGCTTGTTAGTGACCCAGAGGCCGATAAAGCCGCCGCCTCCATGAACGTTCGCGTAGGCAGCGCTCAAGACCCTGACGACCTGCAGGGGCTAGCCCACTTTTTAGAGCATATGCTGTTTTTAGGCACTGAACCGTACCCTCAGTCTGATGCCTATCAGCGCTACATTTCTGATAATGCGGGCTCCCACAATGCGTTTACTGCCCAACAAGACACCAACTATTTTTTTGATGTTGAGCCTTCGGCCTTGCCAGGCGCACTGGACCGCTTTAGCGAGTTTTTCCTTTCGCCGCTATTTAACGCCGACCATTTAGAAAGCGAGCGGAATATTGTCCACTCTGAGTACATGGCACGCATTCGTGATGAATCCCGCCGTGAAAACGATGTATTGAATCAGCTACTAAATCCTAGCAATCCCACGACGGGCTTTGCAGTAGGCAGCCGTGACACCCTTGCCAACCCAGCCGAGGGTGAAGCCACTCTCCGCGAGCGAGTGATTGATTTTTATCATCGCTACTACGATGCCAACGTCATGAATTTGGCCATTGTTGCCCCCCAGCCACTCGATACTCTTGAGGCATTAGTTGTCGAACGCTTTGCAAGTCTTCCCGACAATGACCTAAGCGTCCCCACCATTGACACGCCGCTGGTCGATTCAGACACGCTGCCCCGCTACATTGAGCGCCAGTCGCTACAGGATCGCCGCCAACTACGCTTCTATTTTCCGATTCCCGATCCTACCGATGAATACCGTACCAAGCCGACTCAGCTAATTTCTCACCTACTGGGCGATGAAGGCGACGGCAGCTTACTGGCAGCGCTACGCAAAGCGGGCCTTGCAGATGCACTTTCGGCGGGCGTGGGACGAGGTGACGGCAATGAGGCGCTCTTTGCGATCTCGATTAGCTTAACGCCAGCCGGGGCACAGCGACTGGACGATATTGAGGCCACACTATTTGCTGCCATTGAGCAGATACGCGAGGAAGGATTAGCCGAGTGGCGCTACGAGGAACAAAAAAACCTGAATGAACAAGCGTTCCGTTTTCAGCAGCATGGCGCACCACAGCAGGAAGCCACCCGCTTAGCCATGAGCCTTTCTCGTTATCCGGTGGATGATGTGCAGTATGCGCCTTACCGGATGGATGGCATGGATAGTGAGCGTCAGCAGCTGTATCTCGATGCACTGACCCCAGACAACATGCTGCGTTTCTACTCTGCGCCAGACGTAGAAAGCGATACCGTCTCGCCTTGGTTCAACACCCAATGGAAAGAGCAACCACCAACTCAGCCAGGGCAGGCGCTAGGAGGCCTAGCGTTACCGGAACCCAACCCCTTTATCGCCAATGACCTTACTCTCAAGACGGGACAAGATGAGCGCCCTGAAGTGTTGATTGATGCGCCTTCGTTTACCGCATGGCACATGCAAGATAGCCGCTTCAATACGCCAAGCGTTGAGTGGCGGGTAAGCCTCCAGCACCCCAGCGCCAGCTATTCAGCTGAAGAAGCGGTACTCACACGTCTCTTAGCGAGTTGGCTAAATGACAGCCTAAACGAGTCGTTATATCCAGCCTGGCTGGCTGGTCAATCGTTCAGCGCTTACGCTCACGGACGTGGTATGACGCTGTCATTTTCAGGCTGGCGCGATGGACAAACGCCACTGATAGAGCAGGCGATTAAGCAGCTTAAGCATGCCGACATTTCTCCCAGCGCTTTTGAGCGTGTGCGCTATCAACTCCAGCGCGAGTGGCGCAATGCTCCCCAAGCATCGCTCTATGGCCAGGCAGGCCGGGCACTGGGCGAAGCACTACTGACCCCCCAATGGTCAGCGACTGAATTACTTGATGCCAGTCAGCGGTTAGAGCGCCACCACTTAGAAAACTTCCGCAAACGGTTTTTAGACGCGCTTTACATCGATGCAATGGCCGTTGGCAATTTGGATAAAGAGCTGGCTCGTGAGCAGGCCAATGTAATATGCGGCGCGTTATCACCACGTCTCACTCGTGAGGATATCCCTGCGCTTGAAGCACTACAGGTGAGCAATCAGCCTGAGGTGCTTCATCCACACAGCACCCGCGAAGAGTCCCTTGTGCTGCGTTATTTACAGGGTCGCGACACGTCCACTGAAGAGCAGGCGCGCCTCAGCGTATTGGCGCAATGGCTGGATACGCCCTTTTATCAGCAACTACGTACCGAGGAGCAGCTTGGCTATATTGTTAATGCGGGCTATTCCCCGCTGTTAGAGGCGCCGGGGATTGCCTTGGTAGTTCAGTCGCCGGATGTTGAGAGCAGCATGATCGCCGAGCGCATGGACGCCTTTATGGCGGCAGCGGGCGAGCGCCTGAATACGTTAACCGAGGAAGCGTTAGCACCGCATCGTCAGGCCGTTCATTCTCGCTTGACCCAGCGAGACACGAGCCTACAGGGCATGGCAAACCGCTACTGGCAAGCCACAGCACTGGAGGACGTGCACTTTGATCGCCGTGAACAACTCGCCACACTAGCGCTGGATGTTAGCGTACAAGAACTGCAGGCACTGTGGCCGACGCTTCAATCACACCAGTTAGATATTCGCTACAACCCTGGCGACTCACCAAGTGATATCGCCCCCTACCGAGCAGCACGCGTGCCGTTTACCGATGCACGCTAAGTGCTAATTTAAACGATTTAGCTTAACGATTTAGCTAAGCTCGCCAGCTCAGGCATCAAACGCCTGAGCTGGCATCATTGACTCAACGTACATCACCAACTCTTCCAGCACTTGGCGCTCGCGATCCGATAGGGTCTGCTGGTTATAACGCTCTATTTCTCGCGCAAAGGCTTTCAGCGTAAAACCCGACAAGGCCGGATCATTAATGCGCATCCAGCGAAACGCATCCCACTGCTCGCGCTCTTCGCCCTCCAGCGTGTCTGGATAACTACGCGCACGGTAGCGAAACAACATTTCCTCCAGACGAGGATCTTGAAAGGCAAAGCGCTGGCCGACTAAATCCCAGGGATCCATTGCCAATGCTCGCTCCATTTGCTGGCGATCAGCCGCAGAGAAAAAGCTGCCGGAATAGAGCATTAAGTCAGGGTCTTGAGGCACATCTTCGTAGGCTGCGTTAAATACCTCAGCTACTTTTTGCGCCACACCGCTAGCCTCTCGCAGCGTTTTCCAATGGCCGCGACAGGCATCAATATCAATCGTTAACCGCTCAATGATCATGCCGTATTCGCCTTTGTGCGGACCATCCACATCTTTTAACGCCGTCGCTGGAAAGATGACTGGACAGCGATTAATGTGGATCACTTTCAGCGGTATACGCACTTCCCCCTCGGACAGATCCTGCTGACTGACGAACACACGTTCTCTGATTTGCTCGGCACTCATAGTCAGCAAATCACTAGGATCAACGCTTAAGTCGTAAACAATAACGCCATTAGGGTTCGTCGGATGCTCGGCCAGTGGCATGACCAATGCGCTACAACCACGGCTGGCAGGGTAACGACGAGAGATATGCAAAAGCGGTTTAGCGCTGGGCAAGTCTAACTGCTTGGCCACTGCGCGCTTGCCACGCATGCCCAGTAAATAGTCGAATAATTTTGGGTTTCGGGCTTTTAGCAGACGCGCTAGCGCAATGGTGGCACGTACATCAGCTACCGCATCATGAGCGCCTTCATGGGCAATGCCATTGGCCGCCGTTAAGTGTTCAAGTTTGAAGCTAGGCGCACCATCTTCCCGCTGCGGCCACTCAATGCCGTCGGGGCGCAAGGCGTAAAACGCGCGCACCACATCAATCAAGTCCCAACGGGAGTTGCCGTTTTGCCATTCGCGGGAATAAGGGTCAAGCAGGTTGCGATAAAACAAGTGACGGGAGATTTCATCATCAAAGCGAAGGCTGTTATAGCCCACTACGCAGGTGCCTGGCTCACTCATAAAGCCTTGGACTTGGCGGGCAAACTCCCCCTCAGGCAAGCCTTTCCGCTGCGCTTTTTGCGGTGTAATACCGGTAATTAGGCAAGCAGCAGGGTGAGGCAGGTAGTCATCAGCAGGTTTGCAGTAGAGCTCTATCGGCTCACCGATTTCATTAAGCTCGGCGTCAGTGCGTAATGCGGCAAACTGAGCGGGCCGATCGCGACGCGGATCAGCACCAAATGTCTCATAGTCATGCCAGAGAAAACTGGCAGGGGCAGCATTAGGTGGCGCCATTGATGAAATCTCCTTGAGCATAGCTTCCCGCCCACAAGCCAACGAACCACTTGCCGAAGCGGGTACAAAAGCCCAAGCCTAGCACAACCGCAGCGCCTCTCGCCGCCCCTCTTAGCGAATAGCCATGCTTAACGACTGGCTATGCTGCTTCCATATGGAAACGTCAACCTTTCGGCAGCGTAACATTGAGCTCCAACACTGAGCAATTGTCTTCGCTATCAAGCGAAATTTGAATGGCATCATCATCGACCTGTACATAACGACGAATGACTTCCAACAGCTCGCGCTCGAGCAGCGGCATATAATCTGGCTGACCGCGCTGGCCGCGCTGATGCGCCACGATAATTTGCAAACGCTCCTTAGCCACCGAGGCGGATTTCTTGCGCTCACGCTTCAAGAACTCCAGCAATTTCATCGCCGACCACCCCCGAACATACGGTTCAACAATCCCTTACGCTGTACTTCATGAAAGCGCAGAGGCATATCTTCACCTAATAGGCGCGATACAGTATCTGAATACGCCTGACCTGCATCGCTCGCCGCATCGTGAGTAACGGGAACCCCCTGGTTCGATGCACGTAATACCGCTTCGGATTCAGGGATTAAGCCAAGCAGATCGATAGACAAGATTTCACGAATATCATCAAGGGTCAGCATGTCCCCAGACGTTACGCGAGAAGGGTTATAGCGCGTAATCAGCAGATGCTCTTTAACAGGGTCTAAGCTTTGTTCAGCGCGCCGCGTCTTGGAACCAAGCAATCCCAAAATGCGGTCAGAGTCACGCACTGAGGAAACTTCAGGATTCGTGACAACAATCGCTTCATCAGCGAAGTACATAGCGAGTTGAGCCCCCCTCTCGATTCCTGCGGGGGAGTCACACAAGATAAAATCAAAATCTTGTTTGAGCTGCTCAAGGATTCGCTCTACGCCTTCCTGCGTCAGTGCATCTTTATCACGCGTTTGAGAGGCTGGAAGAATAAATAAGTTTTCAACGCGTTTATCGCGAATCAGCGCTTGGTTAAGCCCTGCTTCCCCTTGGATAACGTTTACCAAGTCATAAACAACGCGGCGCTCACAGCCCATGATTAGGTCGAGGTTACGTAGACCAACATCGAAATCAATGACGACTGTTTTTTTACCGCGCAGGGCAAGTCCTGTTGAAATAGCGGCAGCGCTGGTGGTCTTACCAACCCCCCCTTTACCGGAGGTCACTACAATAATTTTGGCCAAGAGTTACTTCCTTCTTGAAGTCGTTCATCGCGAGCGCGTTTAAAGGGTCGCACTGCGCACAACGGGAACATCAATGTCAACAACATGACATACTGTAACGTATAGCGCTTGCGACGTCGCTAGGCATTAAGCACCAACACACGCTCATGCGTTTGAATTAACCCAGCGGCTTAATTTCCAGCTGCTCTTTAGCGAAATGCACCTCTGCAGCACGGCCAAGCAACTGTGAATCAATATCTTCTAACCGTTTGTAATTGCCTGCCACAGAAAGAAGCTCTGCTTCCAATTCTCGACAGTAAATACCCGCCTGGGTATTGCCATGAATACCCGCCAAGGCACGTCCGCGAAGCGCTCCGTAGACGTGGATACTACCAGCCGCCAGGACTTCAGCGCCCGCATTTACTGCCCCAATCACCACTAGATCGCCTTCTGATGCGCTTACCTGCTGGCCAGAGCGCACCGTACCGCGAAATAAGCGTGTTGCTACCGCAACCACTTCCTGGTCGGCAGCTTCCACCTCGTCTATGGCGTCATCAGGGGTAGCAGTAGTATCAACGCTCTCTAATAGCCTAGACCGCCCTTCTTCAACAGGGGCAAACCAGCCTAGCCCTAATGCCCAGGCAGATTGACGTACTGGCTCAGCTCCGCCACGTACGGCGACCGGCAGTAATTTATGATCGCGACATACCGCGCAAATGCGCTCAAGCGCCAAGTGAGGTTCATCGAGTTTTTCCACGCTCAGCACAACCGGTGTATGCTGAAAGAACGCGGGGGATTGCGACAACTTGCCAGCTAGCTGACTTCGTATATGTTCCGGGTCAGCACTGCTCAATTCCATGACGGTCATTGGCAGCATGCCACCTTTAAAGGTGAAGGCAATGTCGGCACTATTGGCGTTGAGGCTCATGGCCGAACTCCATGTCATGTTCAGGTAAGATAAAGGTAGCGCAATCTCGCGCTGGGTGTTGTGAAGAAGTATTAATCATCACAGCGCCTACAGCAAAGCTAAGCGACAGCGCCGATGACTGCAACTATCTGTCATCGGTAGTTGATTTTTTTCACGCTACGCACCTCTCTGCAGGATGATCCATGCACGGACTGTTAAGACGCCTGTTCGCTCCTCGGTGGCAGCACCCTGATCCCGAGGTGCGTCTCAAGGCACTCGACCAGCTTGACCCTCAACAACCAGAACAGCAACAAGCGCTAAAGCAATTAGCACAGGATAAAGAGAGTAACATCCAGCTTGCTGCTCTACTGGCCCTTGATGACTTAGCGGAGCTTGTCAATGCGCTTCCAGAGCATCGTCAAGACGAAGCTTGGTTTAACGCGGCTTGCCAGCGCTTATGTGGCTCACAGGGCCACACCGACCTGCAAAAACGGCAGGCTATTGTGGCAGAGCTATCGGAGCCTCGGTTGCTCAACGCCATTGCACTTCAGGGAGACAACCTTAATCTGCGGCTCGCTGCGTTAGAGCAATTAACCGTTGAAAGCGACTTCGTCCACCAAGCCTGCCATAACGGCGTGGCAGCGGTGCGCCATCAAGCGGCTCAACGAATTGAAAGTGAAGAGAGCCTCAAAAAGCTATTAAAAGAAGCGCGTCGTGACCGCCAGGTCATTCGTCTGGCGCGAGAAAAGCTCACCCAACTGCGCAATGATGCTGAGTGGCTAGCGGATCAACAAGCCCAGCGTGAGCATCTGCTTAAACAGTTAGAACAGCACGCCAGGGCTCCCTGGGAGCCGCTGTATGGTGGTCGCTTCCGTCATTTGGAGCGTGAGTGGCAAAGCCTTTCCCACCCGCCCAGCGTGACGCAAGAGCAGCGTTTTCATCAGGCAGCGCTTAGCTGCCGAAAAACACTGCATCATCATGAAACGCAAGAACAAGCGCGTCAGCAGAGCATTGCTCATCGCGAAGAGATTGAACGAACTCGCGATCAACTGCTTGAAGGCATTGAAGAAACGTTAGAGGGCCTGGCACATGCAGAGCAGCTAACAGTTCAGGATATCGATAGCCTACGGGCTCAACGCCAACTACTCGGCCAGCGTTGGCAATCCCTGTCAGATCAACACCCGCCTGGCGAGAGCGTTCAACAACGCTATAGCCAAGCACTGAAACGCTATGAAGTATGCATGGAAGCATGGCAGCGCTGGCAAGCCATCAGCGCAGATATAGAAACGGCCATTGCCAACCAAGATAACGTGGCCATTGCCAAGTACGTTAAGCAGTGCGCTTGGCCTAAACACATAACGCCTCCAGAGCTACTCAAGCATGCACAAGCGTTAAAAGATGCTGACGTTTCTACCAAACCCACCCCTACCGCGTCACTTAACGCGCTTAGTGCCGACGTGGATAACTTTGAACACTTGTTAGAGCGTGGTGCCTTTAAAAGTGCCAGCCGCCTCTATCAACGCCTCAAACCCTCCATCGACGAACTGACAGGGGAAGACGCCAAGCCGCTAAAAGCACGCGTGAAACAGCTAGGCGCACGGTTAGCAGAACTACGTGATTGGCGCGGTTTTGTGGCCGGCCCGAAACGCGAGCAACTCTGCGCTAGCATCGAAGCGCTGGCTGACGATCAACACATGGCAGACGTTGCCCTTGATCGCCACCATCGCCAGTTGGTAAAAGAGTGGAAATCGCTCGGCGATGCCGCTGCTAATCGCGAACAGTCGGCACGCTTTCGCGCGGCCTCTGATCGCATTCACGAGCGTTTGACTCCCTGGCGAGAACAGCTTAATCAAGAGCGTGATGCCAACCTGAAAGGCCGTGAAGCACTCTGCGAACAACTTGAAACGTTGCTTAATCAGCCAGCAGAGGATGCCGACCCCGATGTATTGCGCGAGATCCGTGACAAAGCCCGCCACCAGTGGCGTCACTACTCTCCGGTTCCTCGAGACCAATCAGAAACCGTTGGCCGTCGTTTTGGAGCTATCCGTCATCGCCTCCAGGCGCTTATTGACCAGCGAGCAGAGCAGATCGCTAGTCAAAAGCGCATGCTTATCGAACAAGCGAAAAGCTTACAGGATGACCACGAATCACCCTTAGCCGCCCGCATAGCGAGCACAAAGCAGCTACAGCAGCAGTGGCGCGCGCTGGGTCGTGCTCCAAAAGGCGAAGAGCAAGCCCTATGGAAAGCCTTTCGTCATACCTGCGATCAGCTCTTTGCTCAGCGTGACGCCCACAAGCATGAACAGGCAGCTCGCCAACAACAGAAGCTCGATCAGTTGCAAACATTAATTGACGAAATGGATAGCTGGCAGCCGACGCAAGCCGAAGAATCTGCCACCCTTGCGTCTTATCTAGAAAGCATTAGCCAGCTTGAGCCGTTGCCACGTAATCGACGAAGTGACGGCATGCAGAAACGCCTTAGCGGCATTGTAAGGGCTAAACGTGAGCGCTTAAGCCGCCTGGAAATTGCTCATACAGTGCAGCAATGGCACAGCGCCTTACCGCTGGTAAATGCGCATATCGCCGCAGACCAACAATCACTAGCCGGCGAAGAGCCACAAGCAGTTGATGTGAAAGAGGTATTGAGTGACGGGCTGCCTGCTATTTTTATGAAGGCTCACCAGCAGCGCAATCATGCGCGGCTCACCACTTCCACTCCCCTCTCAGCCGAAAAACTTGCTGAGCTAGAAGATGGACTGGCTCGCCTGAGAGTGCATTTGTCTTTGCTAGCGTTAGGTAGCGTCAAGCAGCGTGATGAACCTCTCCGCCTGGCTATTCAAGTAGAACGGCTAAATGAAGGGATCAATAACGAGCGTAGTCGACCAGATGAGATCAGCGGCATATTAGCAGCACTTATGGCGCTTGGCCCCATGCCTAACCAATTGTGGCGCAAGGAAGCAGAAGAGTTTGACAATCTTTTTAGTCGCCTAGCGCGAGTGCCTCACCCTTAAGCCCTTTATATAAGTACGTTACACAAGTACTGCTCCCCCCCAACACTAGCAACGGGAGGCGAATAGCCTCCCGTTTACGCTTTTCCGTGATTGAATAAATCTGCTTATCGCGTTGGGCGATTAGCCCATAAACTGACCGCCATTAATATCAATATTGGCGCCAGTAATAAAGCCTGACTCTTTATCTGCTAAGAACGTTACCAAGCGACCGATCTCCTCCGGTGTACCGTAACGCTTCACTGGAATAGTTTCACGAATGGCTTCACGCACCTGCTCGGGAATTTTCATGATCATATCGGTGGCAATGTAGCCAGGCGACACGGTATTCACCGTAATGCCTTTGGTTGCTGTTTCTTGTGCCAGCGACATGGTCAACCCATGCATACCTGCTTTGGCAGCCGCATAGTTCACTTGCCCGAATTGACCTTTACGGCCATTGATAGAAGAAATATTGATGATGCGACCGTAGCCCTGCTCTAGCATCATTTCAATAACGCTGCGGCACGTGTTGAAGACGCTATTAAGGTTGGTATCGATCACTTGATACCACTGTTCATAGGACATTTTCTTCATGGTGCCATCGCGAGTGATGCCAGCACAGTTAACTAACACGCTGATAGGCCCATATTTTTCTTGGATTTCTCGAGCACCTTCTAGGCAGGCATTGTGGTCGGAAAGATCGACACCCGATAACGCGATGTTGTCGTAACCAGCGGCTTGCTGGGTTTCCAGCCAGGTTTTGGCTTTCTCAGGATTGTGATATCCCGCGACTACCAAATAACCCGCATCCGCCAATGAATGGCAAATTGACGTTCCGATTCCACCAGTTCCACCTGTTACCCAGGCGACGGGGGCTTGATTGGTCATTGACTACCTCCCTGATATGACAAACGGCTTGGACGCTAAGCATTATGGTGATGTCGCAAGCCATTCTTAATAAGCGCCGTAGCGCCTCAGCATTCACAGCACGTCGTATTGTTAGTTGGACGACATACTGACAGTAAGCTTTTTGTTATCCCTATTGGAAGCATAGCTTTACTCTTCCAATGTTGCAGCACGATGAAGGTCGTGCCTAACAATATAAGCGTTTTATGCAGGGGGTTGACTTCGCGCTAAAAATGCGTAGAATACGCCACACGTTGATGCGGGGTGGAGCAGTCTGGTAGCTCGTCGGGCTCATAACCCGAAGGTCATCGGTTCAAATCCGGTCCCCGCTACCAATATTTTGAGAGGCAGATCAGTTACTTACTGATCTGCCTTTTTTATGTTTGTTTGTTGGCTAACTTCCTGTGACACATCTGTGACGTATATGTGACACATTGGCCTTTTTCTTTTCCTCAGGAATTTTCCTCTACGACCTTCAGGCAACCGACTGCCCTATCGCTTTGTGATTGTTTATTTTTCCTGGCCGTCATCAAATTCGAGCAAATCCCCTACCCCGCAGTTGAATAACTTGCATAGCTTATCCAACGCGTCTAACTCAATGCGCTGAGCTGTTTCTTTGTAAAGCAGCGTGATGGTATTGCGGTTCAAACCCGTTTCACGCGCCACATCAACGATCTTCATTTTGTGCTCACCCATCAAGCGCGCAAGATGACAACGAACCATCAAAAACCTCCTTAAAACATTTTTTGTCATCCAGAATGGCAAAAAAATCTTGCAAATGGCTTTTTGCTGTCTAAAATGTCACTCAGGATGACATTCTGATATTTGGAATGCCTTTTAGTCACGCAGAATACCACCCCTCATGGAGGTTTTCGATGGAAGCATCATATACCTACCTAACGACCGAAGAGCTTGCTCAGCGCATTAAGTACGACTGCCGCACCATCCGCCAGCAATTAAAAGATAGCGTTCTTATTGAGGGCACCCACTACATCAAACCATTTGGCCGCCGCAAAATTTTGTTCCTTTGGGAAGCCGTTGAAAAAGAAATGCTGAAGGCGACCCATAAAAACCTATCCATTCCGATGGCCAACGGAGGCTTTAGTCATGGGTAAAGTCCGCCAACGTAAAGAGACGGGTAAGCTCTACCTAGACTTTTTTTATCAAGGCTTGCGGCTGCGTGAACAAACCGCGCTGAAAGACACACCTGCCAACCGAAAAAAAGTAGAGCAACTGCTTGCAAAGATAGAAGCCAAAATCCTGCTAGATGACTTCGATTATGCCGAGTTTTTTCCTGGCAGCAAAAACTTAAAAAAACTAGCGCCTACGCAGGCTACTCTCAACTCTACAGTGGCTACGCAAACCACTGAGAGCATATCGCAGCAGGTAGAAACACCACTCTTCAACGACTTTGCCGAGCAGTGGTTTGAAGAGAGCAAGATCCAGTGGCGCTCTTCTCATGTACGTAACGTGAACTCGATCTTGGATAGCTCACTTAAGCCCGCATTCGGTAAAAAGCCCGTCGGCGATATAACCAAGGCTGACATCATGGGGTTTCGCGCCAAGCTGGCCAAGCGCAAGGGACGAGGCACCACAGGGCTAGTATCGCCAAAGACTATCAACAGCCATATGACGATTCTTCGCATGGTGCTGGATGAGGCCGCCGAGCGATTCGATTTCGAGACGCCCTACAAAAATATCAAACCCTTAAAGCTACAGAAGACGCACATAGAGCCCTTCTCGCTCCATGAAGTCCACCGCATCATTGATAACGTGCGCCCCGACTATCGTAACTACTACACGGCGCGCTTTTTTACTGGTATGCGTACCGGTGAGGTCGATGGATTGAAGTGGAAGAATGTAGATTTCGCAAAGAGGGAAATCTTAGTGCGCGAGACGTTAAT
Source organism: Halomonas sp. 3D7M (assembly GCF_014897885.1). NCBI lineage: Bacteria > Pseudomonadati > Pseudomonadota > Gammaproteobacteria > Oceanospirillales > Halomonadaceae > Halomonas > Halomonas sp. 3D7M. The sequence continues at coordinate 99,775 of NZ_JABUZF010000272.1, forward strand.
CAACGGAGAGACCGAATACACCAAGACCGATGGCTCGCAGCGTGAAATTCCCATGTTTGGTCCGGTATACGACGCCTTAAAAACGCAGTATGCCGCCACCGGGCGTATGAGCCAGTACGTGTTCAGCAATCAACTGGGGCAGCCGCTTGATCACAATAACGTGACAAAGCGCGTGTGGTATCCCTTGCTGAGGTCGCTTGGGCTGACGAAACGCCGCCCGTACCAAACGCGCCATACTGCCGCGACGCTGTTTCTAGCCTCGGGTGAGAACCCAGAGTGGGTAGCGCGCATGTTAGGCCACAGCTCAACCGAGATGCTGTTTAAGGTTTATTCCCGCTATGTGCCTAATGCCACACGTATGGACGGCTCTGCTTTCGAGCGTTTATTAGGCAATGCCACGTCTACCAAGCCCGAGAAGGAGCACCGCCATGAAACGGCCTAATCAACAAGCTCCAGCACACCTGTCTCGCACTTTTACTGGCACTTATCGCCTTACGGGGCGCGTGGTGGAGTTCGACAATGCAAAAACGCCTTTTCTAAAGCTTCGGCTAAGCGACTGCGAAGGTGATCGTATCGCAATGCTGAATTTAGCAAAGACACACGTTCCTGAGCGCATTGGCCATTTGGATTTTGTTACTGCATCAGGAGTAAAGTGCTTATCGGGCCAATTCCTACTTGATGAGTTCCGCAAGGCGACCCGTGAGAAAGTCCACTCACTGGACACGCTACAATCGCTACCACGTGTGTACGCCCCCGCACCAGCGGTGTTCGATCAATTAGTGAAGACCGTACAGTCTCTGCAATCGGAGCACTTACGCAGTTTTTTAACACGGGTATTGGAACGTAAGGACCGTATCGAGGCGTTTCTGAATGCACCCGCCAGCGTGGCCTACCACCACGCCTATCCAGGTGGGCTGCTAGAGCATTCGCTGAACGTCGCGAATAATGCTGTTGCCATGCTGCGCTTAAATGAGCCCGCTATGCCGCGCCTGATGCAGGAAACGTGCTTTGTAGCAGGGCTGTTGCACGATATTGGTAAGACGTATACCTACGACTCGAAAGGCAAGCCTAACGCGGCGTGGAAGCTCTGTAGCCACGATGCGTTTACGCTAGAAGCGTGTGCCTATGGCCTTGCCTATTTAGACCAACATGAGCCTAACATTGCGATGACCTTACGCCATATCTGGACATGCGCTTCCCCGGGCGCGCGTTATGGCCAGCCAGCCGCCATGACACTTGCTCGTTACATTCGTGATGCAGATGGGCAAAGCGCCATGACAGATAACCAACAGCGTGCGTTTCGTAGCAAAAGCCAGTGGGGCTTTAGCCGGATTGGACAAAATATTTTTTGGCAGCCTCAGCTAGCCTGCTCGTTAACGCCATAACATCGAAGCGTTTTAACACTGTAAAAGCCGTCATTATTACTTGTGGTGGCTTTTTCTCATCAGGAGTAAATTCTATGACCACTCCAAGTGAGCGCACACGCGCCATTATCCAAACTCACAAATTCCTGGCCGAACTTAGCCAGAGTAGACACCTTCCTGAAGGCGTACGCGTAGAAGCAAAGAGACTATTGCGGCACTATCCCTCAGAGCGAGAAATATTAGAAGCTGCCCGTGTCGAGCAGCATTTGTCTGAGGGAACAATTTTTCAGCCTGTATTTAATGCGACTTATTAAAACCCTGCGCTAAACCACTCACTCATTTGCTCATAACCATATACAAAGGCCAGTTTTCGTGCGCGCGTAAGGCTGACATACACCAAAGCCCGCTCTTCGTTCTCTCGCTGGCGGCGGGTAACAGCATCTGCGGCAGCGCTCATTACAAAATCGAGCGGAAGTAGTCCACGATTAACCGAGGCGATGAATACAGCATCAAACTCAAGGCCTTTTACTCGGTGCATAGTGGCAAGGTTAAGCGCACCATCTGGCGTGCGCGTGCTACGACCGTCCAATAAATGACATCGCTGTTGACGACTTTCCAACGCATGCTTTAGTTCTGTGACCTCTTTACGCGTTCGCGCAATCACACAGCAGGTCTCTGGCGCTAACGTGTTGCCCTCCATAGACGCTAATATCGCCTCAGCTTGCTCGTCCATGCTATCGAAGCAGCGTATTTCTGGCGCAGGGCCGTGCATCAAAGAGTGATAAAACGCCTGAGTATCTTCACCGCCATCTAAGTCATCAACAGCCACGCCTTCCAACACGCTCACCGCCAGTTGACGCGTCTCATCGGTGGTGCGGTAATTCACTTTTAACCGCGCACTGCGGCCGCGAATATTAATACCGCACTGGCCCAGTACAACTTTGTTTTTACCGTAAATACGCTGATGCCCGTCACCTACCATAAACAGGTCGTTTTTTCCTTCAGGCACTAAAGCCCTCAGTAGCATAAACGCCTGAGTACCCATATCCTGCGCCTCATCAACAATGACGGAGCTGATGGATGGCCGCAGGTCAGGGTTCGCTTCCAAGAGCTGGCGAGCATCACGATAAGCGTCATCTGCTTCTTTAAGATGATTACTGGCCAATAGATGACGGTAGCGCTCAAAGACAGGCCAAATTTCCACGCGTTGCTGGCGGTTTAAGCGCGTACCACGCCCTAGGCGCGACGCTTTTTTATAGGCATCAAGCGTCGTGACAGACTGAGGCTGAACCACTCTAGACCACTCTTCTTTAAAAAATGCCAGCGTCAGATCAGAGCTGGCAGGCTTCTCGGAATAAGCGTCATTCCACAGTCTGTTTTCTTCTTTAGCGTCCATCAGCAAACCGTAGTCGTAGCCTAGCTTTTTGAGAAAGCTCACCACCCAGGCATCAAGATTGACGACTTCAACGCGCTTCAATACATCCTGAGAGCATATTTTATTTAGGTTCTGCTGAATATCAGTCGCTAAATTGCGGGTAAACGTGGTGAATAGCACATGGCTTTCACTGGCTTCCGACTGCTCCACAAGCCGTTCTGCTAACCACTTAGCACGGTGCATCGCCACCACCGTTTTGCCAGTACCCGCCCCACCTAACACACGTACAGGGCCATTTTTATCGCCATTCGCTAAGCGACGCTGGGCGGGATGTAAAAAGACGCGCCATTTCTCCAGCGACTGGTTAAGCACTTCTTGCAGCGCCTGCTCATTCTCTGCCACTGCAAAGTGCGCCCGAGACTCAGGACGTGCTAGCGCAGCACTAAAGTCGTCCGTATCCACGCTGTCAGGTGCTGCAGGCACGGTTTCTTGATACGCCTCTTCAAAACTCGCTCCGGCCATTAACATAAACAGCCCCTCATAAGCATCGGGCGGAAGCTGATCGTTAACGCGGGCAGTCTCAAGATCTGCTTCAATTTTCATGCTACGTATTAGCGGGATTGTTTCTTCCGGCACACCTAGCTGCATTAATTGCCGGTCACGGATAGCATCAAATAAGCCAGCCGCCACCGGCGCTGCAGGCTGATGAGCAGGCGGCTCTAATACCCCCTCCTCCACCGTAAACATCTGCAAGCTACCAGTATTGGGGTTCACTTCTACCTTGCGCTTTGACGCCCACGTATACGCCGGTTCGTGGTGGTCTACATACAGCATCAGATAAAGGTTTTCTTTTTCAGCAGCAGCCAAAATTATGCGTACATCTTGATTGGCACGAATGGAACGCAGCTTGTTATCTTTAAAAGCGGTCAGGCGTTCATAATGCAACCCACCATGCTGAGGGTCTTGCTGAAACAGCATCACTGCTTTGTTTGCCTGGCTCTGCTCGTTAGGTGTGAGCTTTAGCAAGCTTTCAAAATACTTTTCAGAGAAGGCTACGCTGACCATTTCAAGCTCCTGAGTCCAATTCAAGTAAGGTGGCTGCCAACGCATCGGCAGACGTGCAAATATGCCAACCCTCCGCTTCCAAGTAAGGCCTTGCAGCGGCTTGATCTTCTAGTTCTTCTAACAGCAGTGCGACCTTGTAAACGTCAAATTGCAACTCTACCTCCCCCACTACCTCATCGAACTCTCCGGCTGTCAGCTCCTCTGCGACTCTCGCCTGCGCTGGCCATACGATATTGTGGCTTTTGAGGGCGGTTGCGAGGGGCTCATCTAGCAGCGTGAACCATTCAGGGTACTGGCAGGAAGAAGCATCCGCTGAAGATAGCTGCTGTGGTGGCCAAAGTAGGCCCGCAGCGATACCACTGTTTTTTGATTCTGGCATCCATGCGTAGAACACTGGCAAGAACTGCAGAAAATTAAACGCTGTCCACAATCGCTGCCACTGATACCGGGCAGCCTCTTCACTGCTGTTGTGCATATCATAACCAAGCGTCACCAACGCACTGGCTACATCTGCTGACGTTAACAGTGTTTTCGCTGCCACCACCTCCAGCGTTAGCGTGGCTGGGCCGGACTGATCTAACAGCGTTACACTGCCTGCTAGCGCGACTGGCTCAGGTGTTAAATCAGTAAACGAAGCAGGTAGCCCACTTAGGTTATCTTGTACCTGCTGTTTAATAGCGGGGTCAGCCAGGGATTTACCAGGCAAACACTGGAATAGAAACAGTAATGCCTGCTTCGCTAGGGCATCCATATTCTGTTCACAAAGGAAATGCAGCAGTAGCTCGAAAGTCGTTTGACCCAAATGTTCAGCAGCATTGCTAACCCCCGCCACCTTGGCCAGCCCCGCTATCGCTTGATGATTATGCTCAGGAGAGGTCATTCCTGCCGGTAGGGGTACATCCATCGCTTTATCGCCCAGAACGCTATTGATGTCGTACCAATTTAGCGACCACACCACAAAACCAGCATGAATCAGCGCTTGGCGTTTAAGCAGGTCATTGCTAACAGCGTGAACATGGTATTGGTAGCCATCCAGGAAAATAGCCACCGGCGCGAGCTCGCTACGCACGGGCCACATCACAAAATCTGGGCGGCTAGCAAACTGAACGCCTTCCGCAGCCCCCAGATCTACCTGCGGTTCCAGCTCATAGCCCACCTCGCCAATGGTTAACCGATAACCATGCTTACCACGCACCACATCCTGAGATACTCGCACCTTGCGCTCAGCTACGCAGGGCGCACCGGAAAAACGCGCCAGAGCTTCTGGGAAACGCGCTTCTAGTTCACTATCTATCCATGGGTTGCCACCCAAAGCACTCAAAGACTCTTCGTTTTTAACCCACTGATGGCCGCCTTTCACAATATCCTTTAGCATTTCCAGCGCCAGCGCTTTACTGGTACTTTCCATGCCATAGGCATTGCGATACTCCAGCAAACAGCGGTAACAGCCATCCATCGTGTTGTCGTAACAGTCACAGCGCTCCATGACTTCATAAGCCATCTGAAACACCGCCTGCATGTTGTCCGCTCGGCTTAGCAGCTCGTGTAAATAGCCCGTACCGCCAGGCACTGAGTCATACAGCACAATAAAGTGCCGACGCTCATCAGTTTCCCCTATCGGCTCGCTTTGGTGCGCCACCCGCAAGTGGTCAACTTTGCCTCCAAAACGACGTTTTAAACCCAGCTGTAGCGCCGCTACAAAGGAGTTCACCTGCTCCTCTGTTCCTCCTGTTGCCAACCTGGGAAGCAAAATACGCAAACCTTCCGAGGTAAAACGCCGGTAAAGATATAAGCAATTTTCGATACCGCTATCTTCTTTACCGCTCGCTAATTTTTTAGGGCCACGGGAATAACGGCACGATTTTAGATGCTCAGCCTCTTTTTTACCGGCCGCTGCCGCTTTGGTTTGTACCGAGCCGCACTCTCGGCAAATTGGAAAACCAGCCCGCTGGATATGCTCACCAGCCACATCAAAATACATCTCCTCGCCTTCTCGTCGGCCAAAATTCACCTCCAAGAAGTTAGCCGCCCGGATGAACTCAAAACCAAAGGGCTTATCTTTATCATCCAACACCCAAGTAATCGCAATATCTGACAGTGCAAAGTCAATTAACATCTGTTTATTGAAAAACACCGGCTCGCGATCATCAGAACGGTCATCCAACTGGGCATCTTTCGCATTGGTGAACGCATATACCTGAGTCATTTTCAGCATTTTGGTACGAGCGCTTTGGTCACACCACTGAGTAGTGTGGCAACGGGGACAGGTTTTACTGTTAAACCCTGCACTAGGATCATCCGCCGGGGCGGAGTAGTGGCAGCGGGGGCAGAAGCGCCAATCTTGAATATTACGCCCCTTAGCCGTTTCTACGCGGCTTACCGTAACTCGGCGGTTACCCGCATAAAATACCGACTCAGGCGCCAGCTCTGTGAGTGCCGCCTGGGCAGGTCGCTGGTACTCATATTCACGCTTGATGAACTCACGCTCGGCGCCGCTGGCGGCGACAGCTTTATCAGAGCGAAAAATCACCGAGTGAAGCGTTGCACCCTCCTCAGGAAACGCATAATTCGGCAACAAGCCTTCATCGGTAAAGAAATTCAGCGTTTCGCGCTTATTCATACGGATACGCATACCCCGGTAGCCGGCTGCTTCCCGCTCTAACTCCACTATTTCTGCTTGGGTATGCTCGTCCTGGGGCTGCTTACGCAGTTTTTCCAACTGCTTATCCAACTCTTTAATGGTATCGGCCATTCGCTGGCGCTCATCAGCGACGACTCTGAGCCGATTCAACACATAGAGCCGCAGGTGGTCTTCACTATGCTGCGGGCCACCAAACAAGTATTGGCGCAAGAGTTCTTGGTCTTCATCGCTTAATTCAGTTGCCACATGCCTGACAAAACCATCCCACACCTCCTGCATGTTGTGCTCAATAAAGTTCAACAGTGTGTACGGGAAACGATCTTGCTGTGTCTTCTCGACGGCATCCAAGACTGGCTGCATCCTCGAAGGCACGACATTTTCCCCTTTTGCCCCGCGCGTCCAGCAGTCCATCGCGTAAGCTAACAGCTGGCGGCGCAAAACATGGCGCGCTTTTAAGAAAACCGCAGGGGGTTCAACAGGAGTATCCAACATTCGGCTTGGGTCGGCATAAAACACCAAGTCGTGAGGGCGGCCATTCGCCACGGTCAATACAAATGAATTGCCATCCCGGCGTCCCCCACGGCCTACCCGCTGCAAATAATTGGCTTGCGCAGGCGGCACTGAACACAGCAAAACGCTGGAAAGATCGCCAATATCAATCCCCATTTCAAGCGTTGGCGTCGCGGAAAGCAGGTTATATTCCCAGGGCTTATCGCCTTTGATAAAGCTGTTTTCTACCCGAGTGCGGTCACTGCTGGCCAGCAGGCCGGTATGCTCATGGGCAATTACCCGATGAATTTCACCATGCCGGAAAAGCGTGCGATAGAGCGAATCACGCAGCGGCCGCGTATGCTCGTATACACGCCGCGGGTCAGACGCATTAAGCAGTGGCAACCCTAACCAAAGAGCCGCATGACCTGCGGGCACATGCAAAGGCCGGTACCCTGGGCATTCGACTGCTTGGATATTGCACGTAATTGCCAGCTGCTCAGGGTTTAATGCCCATAGCGTCACACCACGCTCATTGTGTTCTTGCTGCACAAGCCCCGTCGCGCAAAGCGAATCCAACGCAGCCACTATTACTTGCTCACGCTGTTTTTTGTCAACAAGTGCATCGGGGTTTAAGCATGCTAACCAACGCTCGTACCACGAAGGCACGTTTTGGCTATGGGAGAGCGGTTCGTACCCTTCACCGTTACCAGTGGCTGGATATTGAGGCCTTGGCGAGCCAGGCCCCAAAGGAGGCACATAGTTCAAAAACTTGAGCAAATACGCCGTGCCCGACTTTTCACGGTAATAGCGTAAATCCTCTAAGCCGACAGCCCCCAGCGCCACCAAGTGCTGCATCAAGCCCACCATTAAACCCACCGCCGCCGCACGGTCGATTCGATAGCCCAAGGTATTATCAGCCACTTCAGCCCAGTGAGCAGCCGCTTGCTCAACCTGTGCTAACGGCCAATCTAGCGCCGCGATACCAAGCCGATTAAGCGAACGTCCCACCTGAGCGCGCCAAGCCAAATCTTCCAATAGTTGCCACAACATGCGCTGACGAATTAGCGGTAGCAGACGCTCTGGCGACTTCACCTCACCGGTTTGCTCAAAGTGCTCAAAATCAGCGCTAAAGCGCTGATCGGGGGGCATAAACTCGCGTAGATAATAAGGCAGTGTTAGCCGCCCTTGTTGCTCAGCATGGTTCAGCCAGAACGCTTCAAACTGCTCTGGCAGCTGCAAAATAGGTAACGGCTCAGGTTGGCTTTCCAGCAGTTGGGTAAGCGCCATTCGCACATTATTTTGCCAAGTACGCGCCGCGAAGAACCCTGCGCGATGGGTGGCATCCTGCACCGAATCGCTGAACGTTAGCAGCTTACGGTCATCATTATCACGACTGCTGAACAGCTGATGAATCGCCACCGCGCTAAGGCTAGCCGCCCGTGCCCCAAACACAATCAGCGACGACTTGGCCGCACAGTAGGGGCAGTCGTGCTCGTGAACCACACGATTGACCGTGCCACGGGTGACCTCTTTCAGTTGATGAGGTTTGCTCACCCGCACTAACGCTTCATTACCTGCCTGGCACCCTTTACATGCACCGGCAAAGTCCGCCGCTGCTGTTTTGCCGCATTGGCGGCACACCTTAAAATTATGCAGCACCTTGCCTGCAGGCGACTGCTTTTCACCTTGCTGCCACGGCAGCAACAGCGTGGTTTCCGCATGGTGGCTAAAGAAGCTGGAATAAATGGCCTGAAGCTCCGTTTCCACCACATCGTCTGTTACAGCGCCTCCCTCCATTCGGGTTAACCACGCAGTGCCATGACACTCACGGCACTGTACTAGCGGTAATCGCACCTGAGACTGATCTTTAGGCGGCTGGTCGTCACCAAACGACAACAGTGGCGGGCATTCCGACACCTGTTCATATTTTTCAGGCGCCTCCCTTTCTGAAATGAAGGTAGCAGCCGCTACTTCAGGCTCACGCAACGTACCCACAATCCGCCGTAGCTCCCGCGACCACAGCTGCATACGCAGTTGAACGAAGGGCCGCCCTACCTTATCTCGTGCATGGGCCGCTAACGATAACAGTGCCAACAATGCCTGCTCAGGCTGGCGGGCAAAACGCTGCGGTACTTGAGCTGCCAACTTGCTTACCAGCTCATGAAAGGCAGGGGTACCGGTGCCCAGCTTTATTTGACGCAGCAAGTTGGCAAGCTGACCATGCTGTTTTAATTCACTCCCTAATATCCTGCGCCCTAACTCGGCAGATAATGCCTCTTCAGGCGCTTTACTGAAAAACAGTTGATACGCAGTATGCAAATACGCATCCAGCCCCTCTTGCAGCGCCGCCTGCAGCTCTTCCGGGCCAATGTCAGGGTTCAGGTTCAAAAACGCGATGTTATCCAAAAACTCGGTATCGCTCATACGCTGTTCAGCAATGACCGAGTCACGCCCAAACGGGCTGGAAAAAATATCCCCCGCATAGGAAAGCAGCCCGTTGACGCTATCATCACCGCCAAGCGTTGCAGAAGTACCCACACAAATAAGCTGCTCGGGCTGCATACCGAAGCGAGCACGTAAACGGCGGATCAACAAAGAGAGGTCTGTCCCTTGGGCGCCATCAAAGGTATGTAACTCATCCACCACTAAATAGCGCAGCGTATCAGGCCCATTGTGTGCCCATAACACCTGATCTTTGGGACGCATCAGCAGGTAGTCCAACATTTTATAGTTGGTAAGCAGGACATCAGGCGGGCTGTTGCGCAGGGTGTCTTTATCCGTAATCACCTGCTCTGGCCCCATTACCTTGCTGCCCTGCCCATCGCCGCCTACAAACAACCCTACCCGTAGGCCTTTCAGCGCTGCTTGTTGGTGAACTTCTTTGGCAAACCGCTTGGCTTGGTCGGCGGCCAACGCATTCATTGGATAAATGACGATGGCTTTGATGCCTGGGCCACCCACCCGCTGGCAGTGGTCCAGCACCGGGTACATAAAACACTCGGTTTTACCAGAACCCGTACCCGTCGCCACCAGGGTATTGGCCGCTTGCCGGTCAGAGGCCAAGCGCTGCCACGCCTGCTCTTGGTGGGCATAAGGAGGAAACTCAGTTTCAAATCCCTTGAAGAAATCCCGACCTGCCGCCCCCGTCAAGAACGGCAAGCCTATCGAAATATACGGCCCTTTGATAAACGCCTCGCCACCCTGCTGCTCTTCCACTAAACGCTGAAACTCACCTTTGAAAGGTGCCGTTTCGGTTTCAAAGCCCGTGATAATAAACTCACGCAGGGCGGCAGATACTTCGCTAGCAAGTAGGCCGGGGATCATAGGAGTTCCTTCTTGTGATCTTTTTAAAGTGGTTAGATACTCTCTTATCTCAACCAATTAACACCTAGAGAGCGCCGCTTTAAGTTCATGCGCGTGCTCAATCGTGTAGTTAACTTTGTCAACTCGCCACCCCTGGCGGCGCGCTACTTCTGCATCTTTGTCGTGTATCACAACTCCTATTTTGGCTTTCCACCAAGCCAATTCTAGATTGGCTACTACCTCTCCAGACTCATTCGTAATATCGATACCACACTCATCCGGTGCTGGCACACCAACGGCACGGCATTGTGATATGAGTCCTTCAACTGCAGGGTCTGCAAATTTAGCAATCGCATCCCAACCTGAGCCTATTTTCACTTGGGTTTGCTCACGCCTCAATCGGGCAACTGTTAAGCGGTCTTTATGAGGCACATGCATACGTTCGTGATTTGGCGCTTTACTGTGGCAGTCGATGCACAGCACACTAAGGTTACGTGGACTGTTATCGTGCTTTACACCATTGATGTGATGGGTATGTAACAAGCGCGGATGAGCAGAAAGGTCGACTTTACACTCCTGACAACAAAAATTTGCTGCTTCGCGCATTTGACGAGAGATGGCAGCCCAATCGTCGGTATAGCCATCTTTGCCACCTGCTTGTCGGCTGGGAAAACTACCGAAAAATGAACTGTATTTCTCAAAGAACTCTTCCGCTTGGAATTGACTAACCATTTGATAGCGCTCAGATTTTATTTTCTGACGATATCCTTGATAATTGAGCTTTTCCAAACAGTTCATACACACATTAAGCTCGATATACTCCCCTCCGCCGTGGCCATTTGTTGCGTAGAACTTGCCAGAAGCATTATTGGTGACAACGTAACGCTCAAATCTTCCAGACGCCCGCATATCTTGAATAGTTTTGCATTCCGCAATATGAAACCGATTAGCATCACGCGGTGACACCAATGCGCGTTCATACTTGAAACTATGATCTTGAATATAAAGCACCACCTGAGTATTGCCATGTGCTAGCAGGCCGTCGACGACTCGTAAGTCGTCCAACGATTGTAACTGCACACCTTCGCGTGAAAGCGGTGGCAAGCGCGTCTCTTTAATTTCTACCACCACCGTATCGCCCATCTTCTTAGGCTGGGCAAGCAGGGCCGAGAGATCAACGGTCAGCTTCATCCGCCTTGCTCCAGAATCTTGCGGATTTGCGTATCGGCATTGGTGATTACACGAAAACTCACGCGTCGTGAGGCTTCTCGGTCTTCTATACCTTCACCCGTTAACTCTAAACGTGAAGAAGAGAACCCAACGGCAGCGACGTTGGCTTTTACCCAGCCTTTTAGCGGTGTTACCTCATCCAGTCCATACACATGATTCAACACCGTGCGCGTACGCCCCTGCGAAAGCTCCATATTGTTAAAATAGGCTTCATCTTCGGGCGTATTCATGCCCCAGACACTGCTGGTATGGCCTTCAATGCGCACCTCGTTTATAGAGTCTGAAAACTGCATTAACACATTTAGGTAGCGAGGGAAAAAATCTGCCAAAATATCCCGAAAGCGCTGCTGTAGCTCTGTCGAACCAGTGGCAAACAAGACCTCTGGTGACTGAAATGTGAATGACAAGGTGGTATCGTCGATCGCCGCTTCCCATTGCTCAAGATCGTCTTCGAACTCAGCCATCAATGCCTGGTAAAGCGCCACCTGGTTCTCTTGATACGCCACGGCCACTTCCGTAACGCGCTCCTTTTCCACCCAGGCATTGCGCATAAACACCACGGCAATAAATAAAAAGACCATCATTAGCCCGGCCATTAGGTCCGAAACAGACAACCAATGATGCTCTTCATCAGCTTCTGTTGCTTTCTGCACTTTTGATGGAGGTAACACCCGCTGTATCCAGCTCATGCTCAACGTCCTCCATCACGGGCGCTATCAACAACCTGCTGCATTTGTGCGGTGAGCTTTTGATAGTCCTCAGTAAAGCGCCCGGCAATTTGTGCTAGTGCCGTACCCATGGTTTGCATAACGCGATTGATTTCTTCCTGCATGCTTTCATCAAGCTGCTGTGCCTGTTCCTGTACGCTTTCTTTACCTTTTTTGGCGGCGTCCTCAATTAACCCCGCCATTTGCTGATACGCCTTATTCATCTGCTCAGCTTGCGCGGCAGTAATCTCATCAAAGCTCCGTGTCAGATACTTTTGCATCTCCTCAGTGCTTTCTTTTACTTGGGCCTGGATAGTTTCGATCTGCTTGCCGGCATCGACCCCACCCTGTTTGAGCTGTTCAAGCATCGCTTGGGTTTCTTTCGTAAAACCTTCTGACGCTTCCATCAATGACTGCGTACTCTTTTCCAACCCCTGGCTGGACGTATTGAAATGGCGTTCAAGCTCGTTGGACTGACGCTGTAATTCAGTGCCGATGCTCGTTGTGCCTTCGCTCAACGTCGTTTTCAGTTCACCAGCACTTTCAAGCGCAGCTTGGCTGTACTTTCATTCGTTGTCGTGGTGAAGCTTGAGAGGAACTCAGCAACCGATTTATTGTGTTGTTTGATGTAGTGGTCAGAGTCTGTCAACAGCGTTTGATAATGCTCGCTGGCGGTAGTGGCAGCCTGCGTGACATCTTTCATACTCGCTTCAACCTGCTGCTGCATCTGCGGCACGGCCTCAACCGCCTTATCGCGCATTTCTGCAAAGGCGCTTAAATGACGCTCTAGTTCATCAATTTGATGGCGCGATGTCTCCAGCAACACCTGCATCCCTGACATGGTTTCAGGGATGGTGGCGGCCGACTGGCTAATATGGCTTACTGATTGTTCTGAATCAGCCAACGCCTTAACGGAAAGATCAAACTGGGCACGCATCTCGCCTAGCTGCTCTTTATAGTTCTCTTGCCAGTCAACCAGCTTTTTCACCGAGGCATCCAGCGCTTTGAAGTTTTCACCAAACTGCTCAGTCAGCTTGTCATTGAACTCTGCAATCACGTTCTTCAGCGCTTCAATCATCTGCTCAGTGGCTGATTTGGACAGCATTTCGGCAAAATCTTTAAGCTGCTGCTCCAAATCTGTAGCGAAACGCTCGAAACGCTCCTGCTGCTGACTGACTACCGATACCACTGTTTGTAGCGCGGCAAGTTGCTCACTCGCCGTTTGGTGAGACGCGGCCATATCATCCGCCAGCTGCGTTTGCTGAGCAGCTAATCGCTCTGCCATGGCGTGATTCGTCTCTTGAAGAGCATCTAACCGCTTACAAAGTGCCTCGTTAAACTCACGATTTTCCAAGCGCTGCTTACCGATTAGGGTACTCAACGAACTATCGCCTTCACCGGTGAGCGATTTATTCAGTTTTTCTAGCTCTAGTTGCTGTTCAGTGTGGTGCGTGGCTTGCTGCTCATTACCTAGCTGAATCGCCTGTAGCAGGTCATTACCCGTCGCATCTTCATTCGTTTGAGAAGCGCTGCTATCTTGCTGACGGCGCCATTCAGGAACAGGTGGGATAGTAGACGTTAGTATTTTGTAAACAATCGCTGCCGCCATACCCACCAAGCTAGTAATAAACGCCGTCTTTAGACCATCCAATAGTCCAGAAATACTGGCATCAATAGCTTCAGCACTGCTTGCGTCAAAGTGCATTAGGCCAATAATGATGCCGGTAAAAGTTCCAAGAATACCTAATGATGTGAGCAAACTAGAGGCATAGGCTGTTAAACGCTTGAACCAGCCTATTAAATAAAACAAAAAGCAGAGCATGCCGGCTACCAAAATTATCGCCACAAAAACGCTAGTCACACTGCTTGCTGAAAGCGATTCAAAAACTGACATCAAAGATTTCGTCATAGCATCAACCACCCATCAAAATTAATTAATATTAGCAATCAGTGAACTTAACGTTAGCCTATGCATAGCCACTATCAAGACATGCGGTAAGCATTATTGAAAATCACGCTTGGAAACTAATGCATCGACTAACCCTTGAAGCTTCGGAGGTAGCTCAGGAGCTGCTTTTCCCTCTATTTCTTTAGCGTGTTTCGTTAAGTAGGGATGCATTGCCACAAACCCTATAAAAACAATTATTAATATGATCGAAACACCTGCAGTAAAAGGAATTAGCACTAGTCCTAAAAAAATGACGAGACAACCAAAACCTGCGTCTTGCCTACTGGCTTCAGCTTCTTTACTCAGTTTATAGAGCTCTGCATCTAGCCCTAAAACATCGTAGGCAAAAACATTAGACTGATCTTTACCATAAAATGGTAAGCTAGGTTCTTTTCCATACCTTCTAAAGCTCCTCTTCTTTTTCAAAATATCAAACATACGCTGACAAACGTCCCACCCATCACTTCTAAAAGTGAAGAAGAAAATTTTATCAATACACTCACCCTCTCCGTTTTCATATTCAGTCAAGTGCTTTTCAAGCGATTCCTCCTTAGAAAACCCAATAACATAAAACTTAACACCAAATTCTTGAAACCTGGCATAATAAACATAACCTGAAGGATCTATCTCTTCCCTGCTGAAGCATTTTAGTATTTTTAACATTTATCGCTCCAAATCCTGAAACTTATCTAACGACCCTTAAATAAAGCTGAATGTTTATAGTTAGCTTTCATCGCTCCGCCTCCTAAACACTCCCAACACACTAATTTTCTGCATAACCGCACTGTTCAATTAACCTCCCACTTCAATACTGTGAATTTTAAGCCTCATCACCTAAGTAAATGGCCATTGCCTTATCTGTATTAGCGGCCTCAACCAACTTCTGACATTCATACCCGCGGGAGACTAAGTTCTTTTCGCGCCAGCTGTTACCGTTCAAACCACATGTAATATAGATACCGAAGTTTACCAACGAAGCTAGCAGTCCTATATCCGAACTGGCTGGGAACAGTGCAAGCACAATTACAGTTACCAGTAAGATAGATCCCAAACCCCATATTTTTTGACCAGCGCCCATATAGGGCCAAAAAAGAATCCTGGCCAAGACCATCCCTGCTTAACTGCTTCGTGCATTCCGGCTGGATGCATGTAAATTTTAAATTCTTTCATTTTAAGCCTGCTTATAAGCCAATTATTTTATTAATAAAATGAACACAGCACCTCTTAAAAAGGTGCTGACAAAATTTTAGTAGTTATCGACGTAATCTTGATAGCTTTTTTCATAACTACCCGTCGACACACAATCAACAGAGGCACTGCTCATTACTTGACCATAGCCATTTCTAACCACAACAAGTGCTTTACCAAAAATATTTACTGTCGCTCTCGTCTGTTGCTCCCCTTGATCACGGACAATCACATTAATATTTGCGTTAACATCCTCGAAATTAGCTTGTAATAAGCCTACATTGCCCGTCGGCTGGCCACAATTTATTATCCCTGAGCCTGGATTTAGGCCATAATTTGAAGATATAAGCCCTGAGTTTTTATCAACATTATCAATAGGCGTATTATTGCTGGCAAACCACTCTACCGTTGCCTCCCACACGTTATCGAACTCTTTATCGAATACGAAATTTTTCTCAGCCGTATCGCTAGGCAGTCCGGTAACCCCAGCAGCAGCACAACCTCCTAAAAAACCAAGCGCGGACACTATCAAGCCTAATTTAAGCATTTTCATTACAATGATCCCTTTTGATTCATGTTTTCATTGTGGCTTCTGCCACTCTTTTACTACGCGATCCCTACGGTCGCGCATTTGGCTTCATGCCAAATTCTTTTATTGCTCAGCTCCGGCAAAAATCCCCCAAGCCACTCGATAATCCTCTTCCCTATCTGGCTTGAAGAACGGGGCTTTGTATGCCACGGTGCGCTCCACCGGCCCACCCGGAAGCGTGTCGTCCTTATAGGTTTTGTAAACGCTGCCTTCCTGCAGGTGCTGGATGTCTTCCCAGCCGAGGGCGATGTCGTCTTCTTTTCTTTCTGGTGCGTCTATGCAGTAGAAGGTGCCTTCGGTGAGTTCCTTCTTGTTGGCTTTTCTGGGCAGGCCTACGCCTGCTATGCCAATGTTGACGCTGAAGACGACGCGGCCGGTCTGGTCGTAGAAGGTTTCGGCTTCGTTCTGTTGCAGCACGGGGAACTGGACACGGTAGATGGTGAGCAGTTCTTCCAGCGTGAGGCCGAGGGCCTGGGCGACGAGGACGTCGATTTCTACCAGGGCCTGGCGGCGGGCGTAGTCGGTGCGCAGGGCGTTGTGGCGTTGCCACTCGGGGGTGAGGTTGGCAAAGAAGTCCTGGGGCAACGCGGCGATGGGTTCGCGAGTGGCCCAATGTTGTTGGCGGAAGTTGTCTTGCCAGTTGGATTGCCAGAGGTCGGCGTAAATGTTCGTCAAGCTCTGCAGCGCCAAAGCCCTAGCTTTCACACTAGAAGGAAGGCTTGGGACTGGCAGAGTGTGGACTATGCTCTGCGACGAAGGTCGTCCTGTAGCCTTGATATAAAAATCTGCTACCAGACTGATTGAAAACGCAGAGAAGTTAATTAAGTCGTCCACGCTTCTGAATGTATAGCTCACACCCGTATTTATGTGGCCAAGCCCGGGTGCAATTATCGTGTTCAAAAAAGTTCTTTCGCCCGACTGAGAAAGCTGAAACTTCGTGACAAACCGATAATACTCCGTCACCAACCGCTCCCGGTGCTCGCCCTCTTCCACCCAAGGCACGCGCGGGGTGCGGTCGCGGTAGGTGGCGGGGTCGCAGGCGGGGATGTAGTTGGTGCGCGGCAGGTAGTCGTCCGGCAGGGTTTGCAGGTCGAGAGGATCGTAGGCCCTTGGTGTATTGCATTCCTGTCGCGGAGTTTTGTAAAACGGATTACCAACGAAGAAATGGGGACCGGAGAGTATCCATTGTTCCGGGTTTTCCGGAAAGCGGGTTTCCCGCGTGATGGTGCCGTCCCGCTGGGCATAGGTTTCGTCGAACATTACCGTGGAGAAGTACTGCCCTTTCAGATCCCCCAGCCGCCGGGGCTGGGCGGCGAATTTTTCCAGTACGTTGGTGAGCTGCCGGGCGTGCAGGGCCGGCAGTCGGGCTTCCAGGGCATCGGTGCCGGCTTCGTCGTAGAGCTGGGCGAACAGGGCCAGTTCGTGCCAGCCGATTTCGAGAATACGGTCGCGGTGGCCAGTTAACTCCCAGCTGCCCTTTGAGCTCTCCTCCTCTCCAATACCGCTTTTAATCCCGGGCACGGGTCCAGAGCCATCACTTTGATAGCATGCATCTACTGTTGAGGGGTCGAACACATTCGAGATGGAATCGAACTTTGGTTCGTCTCGGCAAGGACCGTAGATGTTTACCGAGAACTTCACCCATATCATAATTTCGGCAAAAAGCAGACGTACGTTAGTGTATTGGAAATGCCTACGAAGACGGTTGTACACCTCCCGACGGAATCCCCCACCCTTGGGATCATCATAAATCCCCTCCGGATGCAGAAAGCCACTCACGCCCTGTCCGTTCAAATTGGCCCAGGCCCGGGGCAGGAAGCATTTGTACAGGTTGGTCTGCACACCCTTGAGCTGCGGGTAGTTCTGGGTGGCATTGAGAAACGCCTGCGAACCTTCCGCTTCCGCCAGCTCATCAAACCAGGCCTGCTGCAGTTGCGGGCTGCGTTCGAAGGCCGCCTCGCGCTCGTCGGTCAGTTGCTTGGCACTGAGTTTGTGCAGCACAAAGGCCGGGTTGTGGTCGCCGAGGATACCGCCTTCCTGCCATTCCACCTTGCGCCAGGGCGGGTTACCCAGAGTGATGTCGAAGCCGCCGCGGTTGGCAAAGATGTCGGCGAAGGCCAGTTCCCAGTGGAAGAAGCGGTAGTGCTCGCCTAGCTGGTGGGCAAACTTTAGGTTGGCGAAGAAGGGGTTTTTGAACAGCTTTTCCAGGTTTAGATCGCCGCGCTGGTTGCTGACTTCCCGGGCGGCTTGTGTTTCGGGCCGGGTTTCGGCACGCAGGGTTTGCTGCAGCTCGTCGGCGGCGAACAGGTCTTCCACCGGTTTGGCGAAGGGGTTGGCTTCTTCGGTGGCGGGTGCACTTTCGCCCTGGCTGCCTAGCAGGCTTTCTTGAGCGGGGGCGAACTCGAAGGTGCCTTGAGAATTTAAAATCGTGTTGAGTTCAAACAGCCAGGTGCTGCGGTCGGGCAGCTGGTTGACATTTTCCAGCGGCCAGAACCACAGCGCGCACCAGTAATCCATCGCCAGCTTAAGGCGGCGGTACGGCGAGGCAATGCGGGCGTTGGTGTTAAAAATGCCGCCGGTGCGTATGTCGTCTTTTTCGCGGGTGCTGGTGTGGTATTCGTCGCCGCCCTGCTGGCCCCATAGGCGGTGGTTGTCTTCGGTGCGTTTGCGGTCTTGCGCCAGCATTTGGGTGTGTTCCCGCCATAGGCGGGGTGTGTCCCCGCCATAGGCGGTCTACCGCTTCGCTGAGTAGCTGAAGAGTTTTAATTTCCTGCTCGTCTAACGGGGCGCAAAACGCTTTTTGCCACGCTTTGATTTTCTTAAACGCCTCTGGCCGCAGCTGTTTGGCGGTTTTGTCGCTGTAACCCACCATGCCGGGGTCGGGGAGCAGGAAGTGGTAAATTTCATTGGCGTTGCGCCCGCCTGCGGTTGGCG
>NZ_JABUZF010000266.1:0-9097 GCF_014897885.1 Halomonas sp. 3D7M
ACTAGCCGCAACCCAGCCACTAGAAGATAACGATACTGTTGAAGGGCGAGCGCGCAACCGTCGCGTTGAGGTGGTTATTCACGTTGACTAGGGAATAGATCAAAAAAACCCGCCGGGGAGGCGGGTATGAAAGGGCTTGTCTCACTGCAGCCCACTGGCATCAGGTGAGGGGTGTACAAGGTTGCCAGTGGGTACAATTTGAGTATAGCTATTTGTGGGCTTTTGCCAAGGGCTTGTCGAATTTTCTTCAATTTATTTGCGCGCTATTTTGGTGCGTCATGATTGCGTTGTTTTGGTGCTTATAAAAAGACAGCTGGTTTTTATGAGCCAATCTTCTGATTATTAACAATAAAATTGTATTGGCATACAAACTGCTTGGTTGCTTATCTAAAAGTGGGCGTGTGTAACGACTTTTAAGATTGCAAAAAGGTGGTGCTATGACCGAACAAAGGCATACTGCGTTGCCCTGTGATGCTCAGTCACCAATAGACCCAGCGCTTCAACCGCGTTTGGTAGTCACCGACTTGGATGGTTCATTACTAGATCACCACAGTTATGATTTCTCACCTGCCAAGCCCTGGCTTGCCCGCCTTAAACAGCTAGGGGTTCCGGTCATTCCGGTTACCAGTAAAACTCGCGCTGAACTCATTCCCCTTCGTGAAGCCCTTGGGCTAACGGCGACCCCCTTTATTGCTGAGAATGGCGCCGTTATTGGTCTGCCGCCTGGTTGGTGTCATGCGCGTTTAGATCGCCCTGGTAATGGCCGGGATGGCGTCGTTATTAAACACACCGGCGTTGATAGTGGCTTCATTAAAGCGCGACTAAACGTTTGGCGTAAGCGCTTGGGCGTTCGGTTTACCCGCATGGGCGACTTAAGTCTTCAGCAGGTAATGGCGTTAACTGGGCTTGATGAAATCCGTGCGAAAGCAGCGCGGCAGCGGGAGGGGAGTGAGCCGCTTATTTGGGAGGATAATGCAGCTGCACTTGAAACGTTCCGAATTGCGCTTGAAGGCGATGGCCTTGAACTCACTCAAGGGGGACGCTTTTGGCATGTGATTGGACGCTTATCTGACAAAGGTGGTGCTGTAGAGTGGCTAATCAAACGATTTACTGCATTACGAGGCAGTCAGCCACTGTCATTGGGCTTGGGCGATGGCCCAAACGATATCACGATGCTGGAAACTGTCGATCAAGCGGTGGTGATTCGAGGTTGCCACGCACTTGACGTTGAGCCGCACAACCGTGCGCTATATCGAACAAACGCGACTGGGCCAACTGGCTGGGCTGAGGGGGTAGCCCACTGGTGGGGGCGAGATGACGGGCGTCTAAAAATGACGCCAGTGAATGACACCGCTGCATCAGATTACAAGTCACGGGAGGCTAGCGTATGAGTGATTTTCATCAAAATGGTGTGATAACCGATTTTCACAACTTAACACGCCGGCCAGTTGAAGCCCTTGAACAAGAGCTTTGCCAGTTTGCCAAACGTCGCCCAATGGGACTAATTTTACCCTCGCTTTTTTCTGAACTGGAAGGGCCTGCGCTGTCGGCGATTGTTGATGAGCTGGTGAAAGTGCCTTATCTCAATGAAATTGTTATTGGTTTAGACAGGGCAGACCGGGATCAGTTTTTATTTGCACGGGAGTTCTTTTCGCGCTTGCCCCAGCACACTCGAATCCTATGGAATGACGGTCCGCGCTTGCGCGCCATCGACCAAGAATTAGAACGTCATGGTTTGGGGGCATTAGAGCCAGGTAAAGGAAGAAACGTATGGTATTGCGCTGGCTATGTGCTTAGTTCAGGTCGCTCCACCACCGTTGGTCTTCACGATTGCGATATTCTTACCTACGACCGTGGCCTCCTAGCACGCCTTATGTATCCCGTCGCGAATCCCCGTTTCAATTACAGTTTTTGTAAAGGCTATTACCCGCGTATTGCCGAAGGAAAGCTCAATGGGCGTGTTTCTCGGTTGATGGTGACGCCGCTGCTACGTGCCTTGAAAACCGTCTGTGGTCCGTTACCCTATTTGGATTATTTAGACAGCTTCCGTTACCCGTTATCCGGTGAATTTGCCATGCGCAGCGATGTGCTTGAGGGCATCCGAATTCCCGCTGACTGGGGATTGGAAATCGGCGTGCTGTCGGAGTTGCAGCGTAACTACTCCCATCGTCAGCTGTGTCAGGTCGATATTGCCGACGCCTATGACCATAAGCATCAGCCCGTTAGTGAAGAGGATGCGACCAGTGGCTTGAACCGAATGAGTCTGGATATCGCAAAAGCGCTGTATCGTAAGCTGGCTACCCAAGGGGTTAGCTTTAGCAGCGAAGATTTCCGGACGCTCAAAGCAACTTACTACCGTTTGGCCTTAGACCTCATTGAAGCCTATGATCACGACGCGACAATGAATGGACTAAGTTTAGATCGTCACTGTGAAGAGCAAGCAGTGGAGCTATTTGCCAGCAATTTACTAGAAGCCGGCAATCTGTTTTTAGATAACCCCCGCGAACGTCCCTTTATTCCCAGTTGGAACCGTGTGCAAGCGGCTATGCCTGACGTGCTAGCACGTATGCATGAAGCGGTAGAGCTTGATAACCAGGGTAAGGTTTAACGCTCGATGCTTGTTTGTTTCTATAAATTTTTAAGCTTATCAGTTCTTTAAGTTTATCAGTGCTTTGAGTTTATCGGGCCTTTAAACGTATCAAGTCTCAAAGTATATAAGGCTTTAAGTCGGTAGAAGCGGGTGAATTTCGCTTAACCGACCATGTCATTCTCATCACAGCACCTCGTTGGCAGCGAGGTGCTTTTTTGTTTTGCGGCTATTGGCCGACGAGCAATATTGATCATGCTCAAGAAACCGTTTTAAATTCCAAATAAGTATAAACATATAACATTTTATGGTCTATGATGGTTGCATAGCAACATCATTACTTGCCATTAGCGGGAGGCACAGAATGCAACACCCGATTGTTACTCACTTCTTTGATGAGCCCACTAACACCTTTAGTTATGTGGTGCAGGACCCAGAGAGTAATGCCTGCGCTATTCTAGATTCGGTACTCGATTTCGATTATGCCGCGGGGCATACGGATGTACGTTCTGCGGATGAAATTATTGAATTTATTCGCGGTAACCGCCTTGAAGTGACATGGATTTTAGAAACCCATGTGCATGCTGATCACCTCTCAGCGGCACCCTATTTGCACCAAACGTTAGGTGGAAAAACCGGGATTGGCGCACACATTGTCGACGTACAGGAAATTTTTGGTAAAGCATTCAATGCAGGGACTGAGTTTGCTCGGGACGGTAGCCAATTTGATGCCCTGTTTAATGAAGGCGATACGTTCACCATTGGCAGTCTTCAAGCGCGCGTGCTTCATACGCCAGGCCATACGCCTGCCTGCCTTACTTATGTGATAGGCGACGCGGCCTTCGTTGGCGACACACTGTTTATGCCAGATTACGGCACCGCACGCTGTGACTTCCCCGGTGGCGATGCGCGTACGCTGTACCGCTCTATCCAAAAGGTTTTGGCATTGCCGACGCAAACACGACTGTTTTTATGCCATGACTATAAAGCACCTGGCCGAGACGTTTATCAGCATGAAACTAGTGTTGCAGAGCAGCGTGACGCGAACGTCCATGTACATGAAGGCATTTCAGAAGATGAGTTCGTGAAAATGCGCACGGAGCGTGATGCCACGCTAGGCATGCCTAAGCTCATTATTCCCTCTGTACAGGTCAACATGCGCGCGGGTGAGATGCCGCCTGCCGACGACAATGGCGTTGTCTATCTAAAAGTCCCTATCAACCGCTTTTAACTGATATTGATTATCGAGGAGCAGAAAATGAAAGCAAACGTCGGCGGTATAGACAAAGTGGCACGAATCGTTGTTGGTCTTATTCTGATCATACTGGCGCTTACCGGCACCATTGGCGCATGGGGATGGATTGGCGTCGTACCACTCGCCACTGGGCTGTTTAATTTTTGCCCATTGTATCCTCTGCTGGGCATCTCAACCTGTAAAAACAAGCATTAACACAGCAAGGAGACACCTGTGGACTGGATAGCAAGCCTGCAAGGGCTCGTTGGTGGTGTATTGATAGGCTTATCCGCTGTGTGGTTGATGGGAGCCTTGGGACGCATCGCCGGTATTAGCGGCATTATTGGGAACTTAATAACCCAGCGACCTAAAGGCGACAGCGCTTGGCGCATAGCCTTTTTGTTCGGGCTGGTGAGTGGCCCGTTATTGGTCATGGCAATGGGAGGCGGGCTAGGCAACGTTGCCGATGCTCCCGGTGCGGTGATCGGTGCGCCAGCTGGCGGTGTGCCGCTAATGTTGATAGCCGGTCTGTTAGTCGGGTTAGGCACTGGGCTTGGCAGCGGCTGTACCAGCGGCCATGGCGTTTGCGGTTTGGCGCGCTTATCCCCCCGCTCTATGGCCGCCACTGGGGTGTTTCTAATCACAGCGGTGGCCACGGTCTATGTGATGCGTCATATGATTGGAGGTGGTGTATGAGGCGCGTGATATGAATAGTGCAACAGTAAAAACCGCTGCTGGCTATATCGCTGGTTTGCTATTCGGGCTTGGGTTAGCTATCTCGGGTATGACTGATCCTGCCCGTGTACTTGGCTTCCTTGATGTAGCCGGCGCTTGGGATCCAACGCTGATGTTCGTGCTAGGCAGTGCGGTAGGCACAACGTTTGTGGGCTATCGGTTGGTATTTGCACGTGGCGAGCCGCTGTTTAGCGCTAATTTTCAGCTTCCAACTAAGCAAGCGTTAGACGGCAAGCTGCTGGGTGGTGCAGCGCTATTTGGCATTGGATGGGGGCTTTCTGGCTACTGTCCTGGCCCTGCCATCGCTTCCATCGGTGGGATCTCATTGCCGTTATTGGCGTTGTTGGCCGCGATGGTGGCAGGCTGGTTTATCGCAAAACGTATTAGCCAGTAGCGTGAATGTATAAACAACTGCTATCGCCCTTGTCTCCCTAGGCAAGGGCGTTTTTGTAGCAGGTTTTTGTGAATGAGCTTTGGTAAATGAGCTTTGGTAAATGAGTTTTTGTAATCAGTTTATGGCACAGCTCGCTAGCTTAATGCTGGGTTAACGTGCATTTGCCATGCTAGTAGTAATAAAAGGAAAACCGCCATGCACGTCTTACTCATTGAAGATGATCCACTTGTTGCATCAGGAATACGCTCCGGCTTAATGATGTACGACTTTGTCGTCGATCATGTGTCCACGATTCAAGCAGCGGGACAAATCATGCAGTCAGTGGTAAGTGACGTTGTGATACTTGATCGCGGTCTTCCCGATGGCGACGGCTTGCAACTGCTGCAATCGTGGCGTGACCAAGGTAACGCTACCCCAGTGTTAATGCTAACAGCGCGGGATGCGGTACGAGACCGTGTTGACGGCCTGCAGTGCGGAGCCGACGACTATCTGGTGAAACCCTTTGACCTTGACGAGTTAGTGGCCCGTCTTCATGCACTGCTTCGGCGAGTATCAGGCCGTAGCCAGGGTATGACGATACATGGGGCGTTAACACTGGATCCCAAGGCGCGTGAAGTGAAAGTTTCTGGCCAGTTGGTAATGCTATCGCGCCGAGAACTGGTGCTTTTAGAGGCTTTTCTGCACTCGCCGCGCAGCGTGCTTTCTGCCGACCAGCTAAAAGATAGCCTCTATGGTTTGAGTGACGATGTAGAGAGCAATGCACTGAATGTGCATATCCACCATCTACGTCGAAAACTAGGCAGTGGCATCATTGAGACGGTTCGCGGGTTGGGATATCGGTTAGGCAAGCCTGAGGCTGTCCACATGCCAGGCACGCCTCATAAGGGGCAGCAATGAGTTTACGAGCCCGCCTATTGCTTACCCTGGGGGTGACGTTGGCATTGCTATGGGGTGTTGCTGCGGCTTGGTTGCTCAATGATTTAGAAAAAAAATTCGTAGAAACACTGGATCAGCGCCTTGCTCAGTCGGCACGCATGGTCGCCGGGCTCGTGCTTCAACTGCCTGAAGATGTCTGGGAACAGAGCCAAGCTCGCGCTTTGTCTATCCCACCCATCGAGGGGTTGGCCTGCCAGGTGCACTCCCCGCGTGGCGATATCATTGCCCGTACTCATGCCAACATGGAAACCATACTGGCACCGGGTGAGCGTGGTCATACTTACCGGCAGGAAGGCGATACTACCTGGCGTGTCTTTACCTATGAACGTGGCAATCTGGTCATTACTACCGCCGACCGGATGGATGAGCGGGACATATTGCTTAGCGATGTGTTTCGCGTCGCTGTCGTGCCGTTTGTGGTGGCATTAACGGGCAGTTTAATTGCGCTCTGGGTGGTTGTTTGGCTTGGTTTTGCGCCGCTAACAAGGTTGCGCGCGTCGCTTGCCAGTCGTCATCCGGAAGCGCTGGCACCCGTATCTACCTATGGTGTGCCGAAAGAGATTAAACCGTTGATTGAGACGCTCAATGGGTTACTCGTAAGAATCCAACAAACCATTGTCCGTGAACAGCGTTTTACCAACGATGCCGCTCATGAGTTACGCACTCCCTTAACTGCGATTAAAACCCATCTTCAAGTAGCGCAGCGAGCCGACGGCGAAACGGCGAAAGAATCACTCAGATACGCAGAGGCGGGGGTGGTTCGACTAGCGCATACGCTAGACCAGTTACTGACGTTAGCAAGAGTTGAAGGGCGCATGCGCTTTGATGATGGCGAGCTAAGTCAGGTAGGTGAGATTGTTGATGTTGCGATCGCCGATAGCATGGCAACTGCAGAGCAGTGCCAGCTTCCCTCTCAATTACCCCAAGTGTGCGTTGCCATGCCTAGAGAGCTGGCAATAACCGCACTACGTAATTTACTGGATAACGCACTGCACCATGGGGCGAGTGAGCAGCCTGTCGCGCTAAGCGTGCAGTGTACCCCTGATCAGCGTCACGTAACGTTCACAGTGCATGACCAGGGTAGCGGCGTCGATGACGCTACACTAAAGCAGTTAACTCAGCGTTTCTGGCGCGTGAGCAAGCAGCAAGGTAGCGGTTTGGGCTTAGCGATTGTGGCGGCAATTGTTGAGCGTTTTGGGGGCTGGGTAAATTTTGAAAATGTCCAGGCCGGCGGGTTTAGCGCCCATTTAACCATTCCTACGGTAGGGGATGAGCAACGAGAAAGACCTGAGGCTATTCGATAGCTCTCGCTGCATCATCGCAGTAAATGGGCTACGACTAGTAAATAACGGGCAGGTAAGTAAATAACGAACAGTAGTCAGGGGGATATATGAATAAAAAACAATGGAGCAAGTTCAGCTTGTTGATGGGAGCTGGTCTTATAGGGGCCAGCACTCTCGCAGGCACGGCCTTTGCTGAAGCAGGCGATGCCGAGCGTGGCCAGGCCGCCGCGGCAACCTGTACAGCGTGTCATCAAGCTAACGGCAGTGGGATGAACATACCTGGAGGCGAATCGTGGCCGCGTTTGGCTGGGCTTAATGCCGATTATATCGTTAAGCAGCTACACGATTTTAAAGAGGGACGTCGCCAAAACGCCACCATGATGCCCTTTGCTAATATGCTTAATGACCAGCAAATAGTGGACGTTGCCGCCTATTATAGCGAAATGCCTATCACCCCTGGCCAAGGTGGCGATGACGTGGACGAGGCGCTATTAGCCCGTGGCGAACAGTTGGCTGAGCGCGGAGATTGGGATGCCTACATTGTGTCATGCAAGAGCTGTCATGGCCCGGGTGGCACTGGCGTTGGGGAAACGTTCCCTGGTATTGCAAGCCAGCACGCAGGTTATATAAGCAACCAGTTGCATGCTTGGCAAAATGATCAGCGCAGTAATGATCCCCAAAATTTGATGAGGGCTATTGCTAAGCGTATGAGCGATGAGGATATCCAGGCGGTGTCAGCATGGTATGCCGGCCAGGACGTTAGCGCCCAAACCGGCAGTGAAGAAGAGGAGGTAGCGCAATGATTATGCATAAGAAACGTCTCGTACTAGCACTAACAGGCTGTTCATTAGCTACCGGACTAGCCGTCAGCGCTTTTGCTGACAATGCTGCCGATCCCTCTAACGAAGCGCCCTATCAGCAGTTAGTGGAACTTGGTTTTCCTGCACCGCAAGAGGGCGAGCTAGTTCATGTTCCACCGACCATGGCAGACCTGGAAGACGCTGATATCCATCCAGAGCTAAAAAAGGTCATTCGATATGGCTATGACCTATTTACCAACACGCAGCAACTACGTGGTGAAAACGTTTTCAATGACATGAACTGCTCAAGCTGCCACTTAGGCGAAGGGCGTCAGCCGTTTAGTGCACCGGTCTGGGCAGCGGCGGTCACGCTTCCTGACTTCAGGGGGAAAAATCAGCACGTTAACAATCTTGAAGAGCGCATTGCTGGCTGCTTTGCTTACTCGATGAATGGAACGCCGCCTGCCTATGGCAGTGATGAGATGCTCGCACTCAGCGCTTACCACCAATGGCTGGCTACCGGTGCGCCAATGTACCCCAGTCAGCCTATTTATGGCCGCGGTTTTCCTGCGCCAGACGAGCCAGATGAATCCCCCGATTACGCCCGTGGTGAAGCGGCGTACCAAGAAAACTGCGCTATTTGTCATCAAGACAACGGCGCTGGGCACTATGAGAATGGCGAGTATGTGTTTCCCGCCCCTTGGGGGGATGGCTCTAATAACTGGGGCGCAGGCATTGTCAGAGTCGATACCGCCGCAGGGTTTATTTACAACAATATGCCGCTAGGACAGCCGCGCTCGTTAAGTGACCAGGATGCCTGGGACATTGCCTATTACATGAGTAGCCAAGAGCGACCGCAAGATCCCCGTTACACGGGTGACGTTGCTGAGACACTAGAGCGCTTCGGCCCTACTTTCCATAAACGTTCGCTTTATGGGCAAGCCCGTGAGCATGATGGCCATGTGCTTGGCGACCATGCGAATTTTGGCGAAAAAGGCGATATCCAGCCATGGAACGTCGGTATGCCGCGTTTTGAAAACCTGACAGACGAGTAACTAGCTGAGGAGCAGCGATAGAAGCATCGCAACCAACGCGTCAGGAAAAAATTACTAGCCCGTGGTGGCCGAG
>NZ_JABUZF010000267.1:0-9744 GCF_014897885.1 Halomonas sp. 3D7M
CGGCGCGGGCAAATCGACATTGATGAAGGTTCTATCAGGCGTCATTGCCCCAACTGCCGGAGAGATAGTGCTTGAAGGCAAGGCGGTACACTTTTCCTCGCCGGCGGATGCCGAAGCACTGGGCATCACTATTATCCATCAGGAATTGAGCCTGGCTCCGAATCTCAATGTGCGTGACAACATTTTCATGGGGCGCGAACTCACCAGGGCAAGCGGAAGCGTTGACTATCAGGAAGAGGCGCGAGAGACCCAGCGCTTGATGGATGAGCTTGATGAGCCGATTGACCCCTTGGCACTCGTTGAGGATCTTCGGGTTGGGCAACAACAGATTGTCGAGATTGCTCGGGCGCTGTCCAAGAACTCACGCATTCTGATCATGGATGAACCGACGTCGGCCCTGAGCGCATCGGAAGTGGAGACCCTGTTCAAGGTTGTCGAGGACCTTAAAAGGAAGGGTGTATCCATCGTCTACATATCACACCACCTGGAGGAAGCGCTGCAGATTACCGATCACGCTGTTGTATTGCGTGACGGCGTGATGACTGCATATGCACCGCGCCGAGACATCGACCTGCAGTGGATTGTCACGAATATGGTGGGGGAAAGCTTTGACCTGGGTTCACCGCCCGTTGGATACGAGCAGGGGGATGTTGCTCTTTCCATCAAACATCTGTCCCTGTCTGACAGCAATGTTGACGACCGCTATGTCGTCGATGACCTGTCTCTCGATCTTCGTGCCGGCGAGATTGTGTGTATCTATGGGTTGATGGGAGCCGGTCGCACGGAGTTGCTGGAGTGCATCGCGGGGCGGACCCAGCAGGCAAGCGGGGAAATCCTTCTCAACGGGCACGATATCTCTCACCTTACCATCGCCCAGAGAATCAACGAAGGCTTGGCATTGGTGCCGGAAGACCGTCAACGCGATGGACTGGTCCAGACAATGAGCGTGGGGCGAAACCTCACCCTGGCAAGCATTAGTGAGTTTACGCGCCGACTGTTTACCTCATCTGAACTGGAAGAGAAGATCGTCTCCTCTGCCATCGGTAACGTCCATATCAAGACGGACGGTGGTGATGCCGCGATTGGCTCACTGTCTGGGGGCAACCAGCAGAAAGTCGTTATTGGCAAGATGCTGGCTACCCATCCCGACGTCATCATGCTGGATGAGCCCAGCCGGGGTATCGATATCGGTGCCAAAGCCGAAGTCTTCAAGTTGCTAAGCGAAGGCGCTCGCCGGGGGCTTGCCGTGGTTTTCTCGACGTCTGAAGTCAGCGAATGCCTGAGCATACCGCACCGTGTCCTGGTCATGAGCAAAGGAAGGATATCGGCAGAATTTTCGCCCGGCGTAACCAAGGACGAGATTATGGCTGCTTCAGGTGAATCGGTAGCCGTGTAACATTCAAATCGGATAGGTAGCAACCATGTCTCAGCACAATAATAATGCATTACTCGGCGGTAAAGGCCGAATCAATATTGTCCATATGCTGCTTGAAGGCAGAGCCTTCTTCGCGCTGATTGCAATCATCATCGTATTTTCGATCTTATCGCCTGTCTATTTCTCGACGGGTAACTTCCTGACCATGTCGTCGCATGTGGCAGTGTTCGGGCTGCTTGGTATCGGCATGCTATTCGTCATCCTTACGGGAGGTATCGATCTCTCGGTAGGTTCAACCATGGCGCTATGTGGCGTCTTTGCCGGCTTGTTGCTGGAAGGTATACACATCGAATCACTGGACCTGGCCTTCTACCCCTCCGTATGGGTGGTGGTTGTGCTGACGTGCCTGCTGGGCGCCTTTGTCGGCACCCTCAACGGTGTACTGGTTGCCTACTTTCAGGTACCGGCTTTTGTCGCCACCTTGGGCATGCTTTACGTGGCTCGCGGTGCGGCCTTGCTGCTGACCGATGGCTTGACCTTCAATCAGCTCAGTGGCGACCCGACACTGGGTAATACCGGTTTCGAGTGGCTCGGGTTCAACAAACTGTTCGGCATTCCGATGGGCGTGCTGATTCTGTTTGTGGTAGCCGCCGTCTGCATGGTGGCACTGAGCCGCACTCCCTTCGGGCGCTGGATCTATTCCACCGGCGGCAATGCGCGCGCTGCGGAGCTCTCCGGTGTTCCTGTCAAACGCGTCAAGCTTGCCGTCTACATCATCTCAGGTATGTGTGCCGCAATGGCAGGCATAGTGCTCGCTTCCCAGTTGACTTCTGCTGGCCCTACAGCTGGCACCACCTATGAACTGACGGCTATTGCTGCAGTTGTGATCGGCGGTGCGTCCTTGATGGGAGGTCGTGGCACGGTACGCAACACCTTGCTGGGTGCCTTTGTTATCGGGTTCCTAGCTGATGGGCTGGTCATTATCGGTGTCTCTGCCTACTGGCAGATGGTGTTCACTGGCAGTGTCATTGTCTTTGCAGTCATGCTGAACAACATTCAGTACAGCGCTAAAAAGAGCACCACAAAACCCGCTGACAAAAAGGCGGATTCATCAGCTCCTCAAGAAATTTCCAAAGCGAAAGCCACCTGAGTGGTCTTCTGCAGGAAAGGATGGCCGTAACGGCTTGAAGCTCGCACTATAAACACAAAAGTGAGGAAAACGTCATGTTACCGAAAAGCAAAAAGCTCCTGTTTGCCGCCATTGTCGGTGCCTCGGCACTCTTCAGCGGATCTCTGGCCGCACAGGACAAGGGCCTGATCTCGATCATTGTCAACGACATGTCTAACCCCTATTGGCAGACAGAAGGTAGCGTCGCCGAAAGAACGGTGGAAGAGCTGGGGTATGAAGCCAGCGTAAGCTCTCATGTGGGCGACACTAATACGGAAAGTAACCAGGTGGATACTGCCATCACCAATGGCGCGAAAGCCATCATTCTCGACCCGGCGAACGCCGATGGCTCGATTGGTGCTGTTCGCAAGGCAGTGGATGCCGGTATTCCAGTGTTCATTATTAATGCCGAGATCAACCAGCAAGGCCTTGCCAAGGTACAACTGGTTTCCAACAACGCCCAAGGAGCGGCGCTTGGTGCGCAGGAATGGGCCACTCAACTGGGCGGTGAAGGCACCTATGTCGAGTTGATGGGGCCGCCGTCGGATAATAATGCTGCCACTCGCTCCAATGGTTATGAAACCGTCTTGAGCCAATATCCCGATCTGGTCAGCAAGGCGTCCGATATTGCCAACTGGGATCGTACTGAAGGCCGTAACAAGATGCAGAGCATGTTGCGCTCCAACCCTGATATCACCGGCGTGATCAGCGGTAATGACGAAATGGCCCTAGGTGCCATTGTGGCATTGAAACAGGAAGGCAAGCTGGATGATGTGATCGTTGGGGGATTTGATGGCAGCCCTGATGCTGTTGATGCCGTGCGTGCTGGCGAGCTTGCCTATTCGGTCCTGCAGCCGGTAGCGGTCTTTGCCGAGGACGCGGCACGAATCGCCGACCGTTATATTCGTACAGGCGAAACTGGCCTTGATGGTGAAAAGCAGCTCTACGACTGCATCCTGATCACCCCGGATAATGTTGATCAGTACGTATCTCCCTTCGTGTTGGAGGGGTAGTTAAGGAGGTTTTTTTTAAACAAGGTTTTTAGGTCAGCCAGCGTTAATGCTGGCTGATTTTTTAACTACATTCTTTATACAGCTAAAGTTGTTAATAATAGTTGAACTCTAAAGTGAGGAGCGGTGCCAGTGATTTTTAACTTTGGTTCAATTAATATCGACCATACTTATCGTGTGCCATATTTTGTATGTCCCGGTGAAACACTCAAAAGTGATGAATATATTAGTGGATTGGGGGGGAAGGGAGCCAATCAGTCGCTGGCGATAGCGCGTGCCAAGGGAAGGGTAAGTCACTGGGGCAGGGTATGCTCAATGGACGCCTGGGTGACTGACGAGTTGCAACAAGCGGGTGTTGATGTGAGCGATATTGAGCTTACCGCTGAGCCAAGCGGGCGCGCAATTATCCAAGTTGATCAAGGTGGCGAAAACGCTATTTTATTATTCTCCGGCGTTAATCATGGTTTTACTGAAGAGCAGATTTTGTCGTTGCTGGCAAAAACGACTCCTGGCGATACAGTACTTGTTCAAAATGAGTGCAATGCTCTTGATAAACTTATCCCGTTAGCGGTGAGTCATGGCTGTAAGGTGGTGCTTAACGCTGCCCCTATGAGTGAAGAGATTTTATTGCTGCCTTTGAACCAGTGCCAGTTACTCTTCTTTAATCGTACCGAGGCGCTGCATTTATTGGGTATGCCCATAGACTCAAAAATTTCAGATATATTAAGGCGTTTGGATGAAGCGTTTGGAGATACTGAGGTCATTCTGACGCTTGGTAGTGAAGGGGCTTGGTATCAGTACAATAAGAAGACCTTTTTTCAAGCGGCCTTAAAGGTGAAAGCTATTGATACAACGGCAGCGGGTGATACCTTTGTTGGCTACTTCCTAGCGGCTCGGCAGGCGGGACTAGAGCCATCAGCATGCTTGCAAAGGGCAGCTGTGGCGGCAGCACTTACGGTTCAGAAACATGGTGCTGTCAGTAGTATCCCTACGGCAGAAGAGGTCGATAAGTTTATACGTCAAAATATTCAAGGGTAGTTGAAGTCAGAGCATTAATTTTCTAATGAATATACCCTCTACTATCAAAGGGCTATTGGCGTCACTTTAGTTATTGGCGGTCATTTAGACCGCCCGTTATTTCTGCCATATGCCGTAAGGGGCTAGGTAGTTGACTAACGTAGCCCGTAAATTCGGCGATGTTGTTCCAGTGTTGTGACTAGAGCTTCAGCGTTCACCGAGCCTCCTGCTGTTCTCAACTGGTAAGTTATCCCCACCGTTTTAGCACTCGCGGGCTTGTCCGCATCAAATAGTGACTAGCCCCCGCAGTGAGAAAATTCGCCATTGCTGGCTGCAGCTAACATGGCAGAAAAATTTAAGGTTAACCTCTGAATAGCTGGGCTAAACAACAAAAGCGATATTCCTAAGCCATCATAGAAGCCCGAGCCGTTGGTTCAGTGCTAAACTACTGGAGCTATTAGCAGGTTAATTATTGCGTCAGTAGAGACTGGGTTTTTAGATATAGGGAGTCGATGTGAAGGGCGTCATGTTGAGTGCAGGGAGCACAAAAGCGCTATCCATATCGCTTGCCGTAGGCGCCGTGGGCGGCATCGTTTTTCATCTCACCGGTTTACCGCTAGCCTGGATGCTAGGCCCGCTGATTGCCAACCTGCTGGTATCGGCAAAAGGAATTAACGTTGGCGTACCGGAGCCGCTGCGCAACGTGTTTTTAGCGGTTATGGGATTGGTGCTGGGCAGTCAAGTAACCCCTCAACTTGCCCATCGTGTACTGGACTGGCCAATCTCGGCAGCACTCTTGCTGGCAGGTGTTGCGGCGTCCACCGCGGTTGCTGCGGCGTGGTATCGTCGCTGTGGCTTCGACCCGGTCAGTGCTTGGTTTGGTGCATCGCCAGGGGCCATGACGGCAATGATCATGCTCGGCGATCAATGTGGCGGTGACCCGCAACGCATCGCCATTGCCCAGTCGCTACGTATTATTCTCGTCATCCTATTTCTTCCTCCTCTGTTTTGGGCATTTGAAGGCGGTGCTGGTGACATTGGGCCAGCCCAGGCTACCCTTGAGCACGGCTGGATGCTGCTCACTATTCCTTTCTTATTACCGGTGGGCCGGTGGCTGCGCATTCCAAGTTCGGCGTTACTTGCGCCGCTTATTATGGCGGCCTTGCTTTCTGGGTTTGGGCTGGCCAGCCTTAGCTTGCCTGGTTGGGGAATGAACCTCATGTTATGGGTGTTGGGCAGCGCGATTGGCTCGCGTTTTCAAGGCATGACACGACGCCTGCTCGGGCGTTATTTATGGCAGTCGGGGGTGGCGACGCTGCTTGCACTGGTGGTGTTAGCACTGTTTGCTGAACTGATCCATCAGCTGTTGGGCGTGCGCCGAGACGTAGCCCTATTAGCGCTGGCTCCCGGTGGCATCGGTGAAATGGCTATTCTTGCTGTCGCGCTTAATATCGACCCCGTGTTTGTAGCATTTCACCACTTACTGCGTATGGTCACACTGATGATCTTGGCCCCTTTTTGGGCTCGTTGGCTATTGCGTCGCCAATCTTCTTAACTACATCTGGTCTATTAAGGTAACGAAAGGACTTTCCATGTTGTCACGTACGCTAGCGCCGCTGTTCCGTTACTTTGAAACGCGGGTGAACCCCTATCCCGAAGGTGAGGTTGCCACGCCACCGAAAGGTCTGCTGCCGTTTATTTGGCATTTTTCGCGCCCTGTATGGCCGTGGCTATTGCTGATGTCGGTCGCGACTGCCTTGGTTTCTGCGGCGGAGGTGGTGTTTTTTAGTTATATGGGCGACTTGGTCGATTGGCTGGGTAACGTAGAACGCGCGAATTTCTGGTCGGATCACGGGCTTTGGCTGGCAGGCGTGGGCGTGTTAGTGATTATCGGCCTGCCGCTACTGGTACTGGCGCAGTCTCTGGTGACCCACCAAAGCATCTTCGGTAACTACCCGATGATCGGCCGCTGGCTTTCTCACCGCCATATGCTTAGCCAAAGCTTGGCCTTTTATCAGGATGAGTTTGCAGGGCGAGTGTCGCAAAAAGTCATGCAAACAGCGTTGGCCATTCGTGAGACGGTCACCAAAGTGATGGATCTACTGGTTTACGCCATTGTGTACTTCACTGGGGCGGCAATTTTATTAGGCCGTGCAGACCCGTGGCTGCTATTGCCGTTAGCAATTTGGTTGGTTGGCTATTTAGGCATTATGCGCTTTTTTGTCCCGCGCCTGCGCGATGTTTCGATGGCTCAGGCCGATGCCCGTGCCCAGATGACGGGGCGCGTGGTTGATAGTTACAGCAATATCCAAACGATTAAGCTGTTCGCTGATACCGAACGTGAACAGGGCTACGCCAAGGATGCGATGCAAGGTTTTATGGACACGGTGCATCGTCAAATGCGGCTAGTCACCATCATGAGCGTTTGCCTGACGCTGCTCAATACGTTGCTACTAGTGGGAACGGCGGGTATGGCGATCAGCGCTTGGTATTTTGACGCTATTTCCCTGGGCGTGTTAGCGATTGCTATCGCGCTGGTGATGCGTATCCGCTTTATGTCGGACTGGATTTTATGGGAAGTGGCCGGTCTGTTTGAAAATGTTGGTACGGTGCAAGATGGTATGAATACCATCGCCCAGGAGCCCACGATCAAAGATAAGCCCAATGCCAAAGCGCTCGCGGTGCCCAATGGCGAAATTGTGTTTGATGCGCTGCGCTTTCAGTACGCCCAGGCGAAGGGTGAAAGTAAAAACGTCTTTGACGGGTTGAGCCTGACGATTAAATCTGGCGAGAAAATTGGCTTGATTGGCCGATCCGGAGCAGGTAAGTCCACCCTGGCCAATCTTTTGCTGCGCTTTTATGACCTACAGGGCGGGCGTATCCTGATTGATGGACAGAATATTGCTGATGTTACCCAGACCTCATTACGTCATCAGATTGGCATGGTGACTCAGGATACCTCGTTGCTGCATCGTTCGCTGAGAGACAATATTCGCTACGGTAGCCCTCATGCCAGCGATGATGATGTGTGGCAAGCAGTGTGCCGCGCCCACGCAGATACGTTTATCAACGAGCTGGTCGACCCGAAAGGGCGCCGCGGGCTGGATGCTCATGTCGGCGAGCGCGGTGTAAAGCTTTCCGGTGGACAACGCCAGCGTATTGCCATTGCTCGCGTACTGCTTAAAAACGCTCCGATTCTGGTGTTGGACGAGGCTACCTCAGCGCTGGATTCCGAAGTGGAAGCCGCGATTCAAGAGCAGCTCGATTCGCTGATGGAAGGCAAAACGGTGATTGCCATTGCGCACCGACTTTCGACCATTGCGATGCTTGACCGGTTAATTGTGGTCGATGAAGGTCGTATGGTGGAGAGTGGTACTCACCAAGAATTGCTGGCACAGAACGGTATTTACGCCAGCTTGTGGCAGCGCCAGTCCGGGGGCTTTTTGGGGCACGATCTTGATCTTGGCCTTGATACTGACTCCAGTGCCCTCATTTCATATTAGACCAGTCGTTTACTAGGCTTTTTAATACTAGTCACTGTTGACGACATGTGTTCAATAGGAGGTAGTGATGCAAGCCATTCAGCTTCGAGAGCCCGGCGGTTTAGCTAAACTGGACGTGGTTGAACTAACGGCGCCAAGTGAGCCTGGTCCCGGTGAAATTAAAGTACGTCTGCACGCCAGTTCACTTAACTTTCATGACTATGCCGTGGTGGCGGGGATGATTCCCACCGCAGATGGCCGTATTCCCATGTCGGACGGTGCCGGTGTAGTGGAAGCGGTTGGGGAAGGCGTTAGCGAGTTCGCGGTCGGGGATGCAGTTGTATCGACCTTTTTCCCGGATTGGCTGGAAGGGTCCGCGCGAGTAGGTGACTTTACCACCACGCCAGGGGATGGCACTGATGGCTATGCTCGCGAGCAAGTGGTGGCCGCCGCTACCTCGTTCACCCATCAGCCGCAAGGTTATAGTCATGCGGAGTCTGCGACGCTGACGACCGCAGGCTTGACCGCTTGGCGGGCACTAGTCGTTGATGGTGGGTTAAAAGCGGGGGACACCGTGCTGGTGCTGGGCACCGGGGGTGTTTCCATTTTTGCGCTGCAGTTTGCCAAGATGATGGGCGCGCGGGTAATTGCCACATCGTCTTCTAATGAAAAACTGACCCGCCTGCGCGAACTGGGCGCTGAACACACCATTAACTATAAAGAAACGCCTGAATGGGGCAAGGCCGTTAAGGCGTTAACGAATGGTGAAGGTGTCGACCATGTTGTTGAAGTAGGCGGCCCTGGTACGCTGCCGCAATCGATTGAGGCGGTGAAAATTGGCGGGCATATCGCGCTGATTGGTGTGCTAACCGGTCGGGAAGGCGAAATACCAACAGCCAAGCTGATGGCTAAGCAAGCTAAGCTGCAAGGTCTTATTGTGGGTAGTCGTCGTCATCAAATCGAGATGATTCGTGCTATCGAAGCGGCTAATGTGAAGCCAATTATTGACCGTGAGTTTGCACTGAGCGACATTGCCGATGCCTTCCGCCACCAGGAATCCGGCAAACACTTCGGCAAGATTTGTCTGACTTTCTAGCTAGGCAGCGCCTATCACTGGATTGAGTTAACTTTTTAGTTTTGGAATGTTGCCATTGCACGCCCACTGAGTAGTGGGTGTGCAAAAAAGGTCACGTTTCCAAGCGGCTATACACGACGCCTTTGACTTCAAGTTCCCAAATATCATCATAAGGAACGGTTACTCCGTCGATATCGCCTGGGTCACCCGTGCTGTTTTTGATCTGCGTTTCAGGAATGACTTTTAACCCCGTGAAGCCTACATGTTGAATACGTGCGCTAAATCGATTTCCCTCGT
Source organism: Halomonas sp. 3D7M (assembly GCF_014897885.1). Lineage (NCBI taxonomy): Bacteria > Pseudomonadati > Pseudomonadota > Gammaproteobacteria > Oceanospirillales > Halomonadaceae > Halomonas > Halomonas sp. 3D7M. The sequence goes on from NZ_JABUZF010000267.1 coordinate 9,425, forward strand.
GGTCGATCAGTACCCGTTCGCCTGCAATGCACTTTGAAAGCTTTTCATGCAGTTCTGCCATAGTGACGTTAACTACGCTCATTGTCGCCTCCTGCGCTTTGCTCTCATATTAGTTAGCTACTGTATAACGACTTTATTTTAGTCGATAAGTTCGGCTAACCCCTCAATGACAATATGAGGCATGCTAACCTTAATCCACTAATTTATGTTCGAGGCGGCATATGACGCAGCGCTCAACGAAGACTGCTTTTTCGCCATGGGTAATGGTGGCACTTGAGTCGTTTCAAACACCAGAGCAGACCCAAGCCAGCCAGTGGCGG
>NZ_JABUZF010000267.1:9805-14609 GCF_014897885.1 Halomonas sp. 3D7M
GAGAAGCCTCCGAACACCAAGCAAAAGAAGAGAGTGAGCTGCGTAAGTTATCTGAAGTCGCACTTTCGCACTGGGTGCCTGCTATTGATTGGACACCGGCGGCTCGTGCTCTCAGCCAAGTAACGGAAGGGTATGTTGATGCGCCAGTCGTGTTGTTTATTTCGCCACCTCATGGTGGCCACGCAGCTGTCGTTAGCCATTGGGCGCAGCAGCAGGGCGTCAATTGCATATCTGCACCCACCCTCAACGAGCTCACAGAGGGTTGCCTAGAATGGGTCGAGCGCTGTGGTTCCCAGCGTCAGTGGGTAATTCCCGCCTTAGAGCGGCATTTTTTACGCCATACCCAAGGACTGCAGGGCGTCCGTGAATTGTTAGAGCGGGCGTTAAGTGGTCGTTTGGGGCAGGGCGTGATTGGTTGTGATAGCTGGACGTATGCTTATTTGCAGCATGCGGTGGGGTTGGAAGGCGTACCTGTGGTTACCCTGCAGGCATTAGAGGGTGAGCAGCTGGCACACTATTTTGCCCAGTTGGCGGGTGATGGTGGCGTCCGCCCGACGGTGTATAGCTCCCGTACGGGGCAGCCGATTCTTGCTGACGTTAGTGAAGATAGCGCTGATGGTGAGCGTTCCTATAAAGAGTTGCAACGTCTAGCAGCCCATTGTCGAGGGCATTTAGGTATTGCTTGGCACTACTGGCGAGAGCGACTGCGCGAACCGGCGGGAAATGGGGATAGTGGCCGTTCACAAGAGCAGTCTGAAGGGCAGCCAAAAGAGCCGTCAAAAGAGTCTTCAAAAGAGCTATGGCTATTGGATGCGTTGGCGGAAGCGGAGTTAGCGTCGGATACGGGGGATGTGGCAACGCTGTTGCTGCATACACTGCTCATTCATGGGGGACTAGAGGATCAAGCGTTAGGGTATGTGCTGCCATTCTCGAGTCATGAAGCGCTAAACGCACGGTTAGCACTTGCTCGCCAGGGAATTCTCCGTTGCCATCAAGGGCGCTGGCAAGTCGCCCCATTAAGCTACGCAAGCGTGCGACAACTGCTGGAATCGCGAAACTATCTAGTTGACCCGCTTTAGGAGCTGATATGGACGATCAAGAGCAGTACGCCAAGCTGTTTAATGATATTGATAGTCAAGCGCTGATTACCTTAGGAGTCATTCTAGCGAGTACGGTGCTATTGATTATTGTCAGCCAGAGAGGATTGAACTGGTTAGCCAATCGCTTGCATGGCCAAGTGCGGTTTAGAGTATTTGCGCTGGTGCCACTCACCCGGTTATTGATTTTAATTACCGCACTGGCTGTGGCTGTACCTATCGTTATTGAGCCTTCATTACGCAATATGGTAACGCTGCTGGGGGCCATTGGCCTAGCGATTGGCTTTGCCCTAAAAGATTACGTAAGTAGCTTGATTGCCGGAGTAGTATCTGCCGTTGAATTGCCCTATCGGCCAGGGGATTGGGTCAACATTGAAGGGACTTACGGCGAAGTAAAGCACGTTGGCATGCGCACAGTAGAAATAGTAACGCCCGACGATGATTTGGTGGCGGTGCCTCATCTTAAACTTTGGGATTCCGCTATTTATAACGCTAACAATGGCGACGTTAGTCTTCAGTGCGTGGCAAGTTTTTATCTTCACCCGGAGCACGAAGCTGGCTGGGTGCGTAAAGCGTTACGAGACGTCGCGTTAACCAGTGCTTACCTTAAGTTTGATAAGCCGATTATTGTCGTAGCGGAGGAGAAACCTTGGGGCACGCATTACCGTATTCGCGCTTATCCGGTGGATCCACGGCAGCAGTTTTTGTTTATCACTGATTTGACCGTGCGCGGTAAACAAGTACTAAGTGCAGCGGGCGTTACTCCGGCGTTGTTACCGCCTGATGCAGCCTTGGACTCACAGGGCGCCGCTAGTCAATGACTACGACCTGCGGTCGCCGACGACATAGGTGTCGACGACCATAAGGGGGCTAACCGAATGACGGTTTAAGCCGTTGCTTCCGGTAGTTCGGCACTGTGGAAAACATTCTGAACATCGTCCAGCTCTTCGAGCATGCCCAGTAGTTTCTCAAACATCACCACGTCATCGCCGTCGATGGGCGTGGGGGTTTGTGGTAAGAATTGGATTTCGTCTACTTCGAAATCAATCTCACCGAAAGCATCCAACAGCGCTTGTTTGGCTTTAGCGTAATCGGTATGCGGCGCAAAAACCGTGATCCGTTCCTCTTCCTGCTCAATGTCGGTAACGTCGACATCGGCTTCCATGAGTGCTTCAAGTACTGCTTCTTCATCACTGCCCGCAAACGAAAAAATCGCGCAGTGATCAAACATGTGACTAACGCTACCGGGAGTGCCAATTTTGCTTTTCGTTTTGGTAAAGCAGCCGCGCACATCACCAAAGGTGCGATTGGGGTTGTCGGTCAAACAGTCGACGATCACCATTACGTTACCGGGACCAAAGCCTTCATAGCGCGCGGGTGAAAAGTCTTCGCCGCCTGCGCCGCTCGCTTTATCCAAGGCTTTATCGATAACGTGAGACGGTACCTGATCTTTCTTAGCACGCTCCATTAAACCGCGTAGCGCAAGGTTACCGTTTGGATCTGTGCCGCCTGCTTTAGCGCAGACGTAAATTTCACGTCCATACTTGCTGTAAACCTTGGTTTTCGCAGCGGCCGTTTTGGCCATGGATTCCTTACGGTTTTGAAACGCCCTACCCATATTGAAGTCCTTTATTAGCCATGAACCGCCTGCATAGCAGGCGTCATCGTTTTCAAAAAGGGGAAAATTTTACCCAACAGCGTACCATGCTAACAGCGTTATTTAAGGGGATAGATTTATTCGCTAAACGCTTGTGCGACTGTCGTATACTCAGCCAACCTACATTGTTGTCTTTCAAGGAGAGAAAAATGCCGTTGTCACTCTGGCTATCGCTGGCCGCCATCTGCGCCATGGGGGCGATGTCACCAGGACCTAGTCTGGCACTGGTACTGCGCCATACGCTAGGAGGTGGTCGCTTACCCGGCATGACGGCGGCGATTTTTCATGCGCTGGGCGTCGGGTTTTATGCGTTGCTCACCGTGTGGGGCTTAGGTGCGCTTATTGTGCGCCATCCAGATTTATTTCAACTAGTGACATGGTGTGGGGCGGCCTATTTAGCTTGGCTTGGGATAAAAGCACTACGGGCGGGCAGAGGTGGAGCGCTATCCCCGGATGCCGCAGTGACAACGCCACGCCAAGCTGCCAAGGAAGGGGTGCTGGTGGCGCTGGGTAATCCCAAGTTGATCATTTTCTTTGTGGCGCTATTAAGTCAGTTCGTGACGCCTGAAATGAGTGTCCTTGCCAAGGCAATTATCGTCGCAACTGCGATTATTATTGATGGGGGATGGTATGTGTTAGTAGCAGTAGGGCTTTCACACTCTCGCGTATTACCTTGGCTCCAGCGCCATGCCCACTGGATTAATCGAATCACCGGGGTGCTACTGATTGCACTGGCGCTGCGCGTTGTCGCAGGGCCGATTAGTTGATAAGCCGCACTGGTGTAACTGCCAATGCCGTGGCATGGTAAAGCCTATGCTGGTGGAGTCATTTAGGGGGCCTTGCGATGATGATTTATGAGCAGGATTGTTATACCCATCAAGGCAAGCCATTTAACTTGCGGGCGCTGCGCGGGCAGGTGTTGTTGGTCGTTAATGTGGCCAGTAAGTGTGGCTTTACCCCGCAGTTAAGAGAACTGGAAAGTTTGTACCAGCGCTACCGAGACCGTGGTTTTACGGTGCTTGGTTTCCCCTGTAACCAGTTTGGTAAGCAGTCGCCGGAGAGTGCAGAGGCTTTCTGTATCTTCGGCGAACAGCAGTTTGGCGTCAGCTTTCCACTCATGGAAAAAGTATCAGTGAATGGCCCAAACGCCCATCCGCTGTTTGTGGTGCTTAAACAAGAAGCACCGGGCGTGTTAGGCACCAAAGTGATCAAGTGGAATTTTACCAAGTTCTTGGTGGGACGCGATGGCAGGGTAATCGCACGGTTTGCTCCCAACGATCATGGCCTGTCACTGCGGCTTGCGCTGGAAGCCGCTCTTGATAAAGAGTAAAGCGCAAGGTGAATGGTTAGTGCTCGCCGCGGGTAACCATTAGGCGCTGCATTAACTCTACCCAGCGATGACGAACCATCATCGTGGTTAACCCAGAAAACAGCGCCCAACTTTTGCGCCGCCAGCCTTTCAGACGCAGGTTGTGGCTTACCAACTGCTTCATCAGCGTATAGTCATCGAATTTTCGCCATTCACTGGCAATTGACAGCTGGTGCCTTGCCATCACTGGAGCAAGCTCTAAGCGGAACATCCACTCTAGCTCTTTCAGTGACATGTCATGCTGTTCGATCATCTCAATCATATGGGCGTAGTCACGCTCGCTTGGCTCACGGTCCAGCCATAGCGGCGCAAGAGCAAGCCATAGGTCGCCGCGTTCATCGACTAGCTGCTGTGCGTTCATCAGGGTCTCGTCGGCAAGGAGTTGTCTGGTCGCTATCCTGCCGTGAATGGCGAAGAAGCTCAAGAGCGGACAGGGCGCGTCTAGACCGCTAGAATACCCCCACACGGTAATGGCACTGCCATGCTGATAGCGACATCAATCTGATAAAGGGGTCCAATGTGATCATTAAACCAAAAGTGCGTGGTTTTATCTGCACCACCACTCACCCTAAAGGCTGCGAGCAAAACGTTCTGGAACAGATCGAAGCGACCCGTGCGCGTGGTTTAGATAAAAGCCAAGGCCCTAAAAAGGTGCTGGTGATTGGTGCTTCTAGCGGCTAC
>NZ_JABUZF010000267.1:14625-14852 GCF_014897885.1 Halomonas sp. 3D7M
TACGGCTTGGCAGAGCGTATTACGGCTGCCTTTGGTTATGGCGCTGATACCCTAGGTGTTTTCTTTGAAAAGCCTAGTAGTGAGAAAAAAACCGGCACTGCTGGCTGGTACAACAGTGCTGCATTTGACAAGTTTGCCAAGCAAGAGGGCCTGTACAGTAAATCAATCAATGGTGATGCGTTCTCTAACGAAGCGCGTGAAAAAGCCATCGAGTTGATCAAACAAGA
>NZ_JABUZF010000267.1:14890-21726 GCF_014897885.1 Halomonas sp. 3D7M
TGGTGGTGTACTCCCTAGCTTCACCAGTGCGCAAGTTGCCAGATACTGGGGAAGTAAAGCGCTCGAGCCTGAAGCCGATTGGTGAAACCTATCGCGCTACCGCGATTGATACGAATAAAGACGCCATCATCGAGGCAGAAGTCGAGCCTGCCACTCAGCAAGAGATCGACGATACCATCACAGTAATGGGCGGTGAGGACTGGGAGCTATGGATGAGCGCCCTGGACGACGCGGGTGTGCTGGCGAAAGGCGCGCGTAGCGTGGCGTTTAGCTATATCGGTACTGAAATTACCTGGCCGATTTACTGGCACGGTGCGTTGGGTAAAGCGAAAGAAGACCTTGATCGCGCCGCGACTGCGATTGATGCCAAGCTGAAAGAGACAGGCGGCGGTGCCAATGTTGCCGTACTTAAGTCGGTCGTTACCCAGGCGAGTGCCGCGATTCCAGTCATGCCGCTGTATATCGCCATGGTCTACCGCATCATGAAAGAGCAGGGCCTGCATGAAGGCACTATCGATCAATTAAACCGTTTGTTTGGAGAGCGTCTTTATTCTGGCCAGCCTGACGATATGGTCACTGACGACCAAGGCCGCCTACGTCTTGACGACTGGGAGCTGCGTGACGACGTACAACAAGCCTGCCAAGACCTATGGCCGACTGTCACAACAGAGAACCTGTTCGAAATTACCGACTATGCTGGATATAAGCACGAATTTTTGAAGCTGTTTGGCTTCGAGCGTGATGACGTAGATTACGACGCAGATGTGAACCCAGATGTTCACTTTGATGTCGTTACACTATAGCGCTAAGCGTGACGAGGAGGGTTAATCGCCGCGCTGTTGATCATCTAACCGGAAAGCGAGAGGTGTTGTATGGATACCAAGGAAAGCAAAACCCGGGAAGAAGAGATAGAGCACGTAATGAATGAACGTCTGCCTGAGGACTTTGAAACATCTCAGCCGCAACGGCAGCCAGAAGCGAAAAAGTCCCCTAACGGGCTACATAAGGTGCTTCCTTTAGTCATTATCGTGATGGGCATTATCGTTGCGGGCATTGTCATCCTGGGGCTTGGCAATAGCGGCGGTTAACCAAGACACATACTCCTTCTGTTGCCGGGCCTAGTGCCCGGCAATTTTGTATTTATGCCTCCTATTTTAGTTTTAAGAGCCATAGCGCTGCCTTCACTTGCGCAATTGGGTAAGATGGCTTTTTCTCTAGCTATTTATCTAAGTTGGCGGCGATTTCTATGCAGCAAAGCAACTTGTTATGTCCTCAAGTACGTTGATGTCATCCGCCAGTGAACGTCGGCGGGTGGCCTTTGTGTTGCTGCCTGGTTTTTCGCTGTTGGCCCATGCGAGCGCTATCGAGCCGCTGCAGATGGCCAATCAGCTAAGCGGGCAGATGCTTTACCACACCGTTACGTTAAGCTTAACCGATGAGCCTGTGCGCAGTGGCGCACAACTTTCCTTACTCGCTCAACATGTCTTAGGCGCGCCGCTCGGTCCGCTTGATATGCTGTTGGTATGTGCCCCTACACCACTACCCTATGCACTGCCCGCCAAGCTAAATGAGTGGCTGCGCAGTCATCAGGGCAGAGGTGTGGCTATTGGTGGCCTTGCGGGAGGCACGGAAGTGCTTGCCCGCTGCGGGCTATTAGAAGGCTACCGCGCCACATTGCCCTGGCAGCGCTTCGATGCGTTTGCACAGGCTTATCCTCAGGTCACGCTTTCTCAGCAACTGTTTGAAATTGACCGCGATCGGATAACCTGTGCCGGTGGCACTGCGGCAATGGATATGATGCTAACGCTGATTGGCAAGCATCACGGCCAGCGCCTTGCCGAGCAGGTTTCAGAGCAGTTCGTTTGTGATCGCATTCGCTTAGCCGATGAACGCCAGCATGTACCGCTGCGTAATCGCCTTGGCCATGCGCCACAAAGCCTGGTAGATGCCGTCACGTTGATGGAAGCTAATATTGAAGAGCCGCTTTCTACGCTAGAGCTGGCCGAGCATTTGGGTATTTCTCGACGCCAGCTAGAGCGACTGTTCAAAAAGTATCTGCAGGCAGTGCCCAGTCGCTATTACCTGGATTTACGCTTACAAGATGCGCGTAAACAATTAAGAGAGAGCGATCGCCCGGTAGGTGATATCGCGCTGATGACCGGATTCTCTTCTGGTGCGCACTTCTCTACCGCCTATCGTAATCACTTTGGCATTACACCGCGGGAAGAACGGCTTGGATAAGCGCGGCTTTTCATAATTTACCGTCCCAATACTGAAAGCACGGCGTCTATTGCCCCCCGTATACTGAATCTATCCTTTACTCCACCGGAGGTATCGTCCCATGAGCTACACCCCAAGCCGTCAGGATTTCGATAACTACATGGCGCCAAACTACTCGCCACAACAGATTATTCCAGTGCGTGGCGAAGGCAGCCGCTTGTGGGATCAGCAGGGGCGTGAATATATCGACTTTGCTGGTGGTATTGCAGTGAACTCGCTTGGCCACTGCCACCCTGTGCTCGTGAATGCGCTTAAAGAGCAGGGCGAAAAGCTTTGGCACTTGTCTAACGTATTCACTAACGAGCCAGCACTGGCACTTGCCAAAACACTCACTGAGCGTACTTTTGCCGATAAAGTGTTCTTGTGCTCATCCGGCGGCGAAGCTAACGAAGCTGCGCTGAAGCTAGCCCGCCGTTGGGCGGTAGACCACCATGGCGAGCAGAAAGATAAAATTATCTCGTTTTATCAGTCTTTCCATGGCCGCACTTTCTTCACCGTGAGTGTGGGTGGTCAACCCAAGTATTCGCAAGGCTTTGGCCCGGTGCCAGGTGGCATTCTGCATGCCAACTTCAATGACCTGGAAAGCGTACGCAAGCTAGTGGGCGACGATACCTGTGCCATTATGGTTGAGCCGATGCAGGGCGAAGGCGGCATTGTTCCCGCGACCCAAGAGTTCCTTCAGGGCCTGCGTGATCTGTGTGACGAACACAACGCGCTGCTGATTTTTGACGAAGTACAAACGGGCGTTGGCCGCAGCGGTGAACTTTACGCCTACAAAAACTTCGGTATCACTCCGGATATTCTCACCAGTGCCAAGTCATTGGGCGGCGGCTTCCCGATTGGTGCCACTTTAACCACGGATGCGATTGCGAAGTCTCTGGCGATTGGTACCCATGGTTCTACCTACGGTGGCAATGCGTTGGCATCTGCGGTTGCTCTAGCGGCTGTGGAATTCATTGATACTCCTGAAGTACTTAACGGCGTTAAGCACCGTCACGACCTGTTCCGCGAGCATTTAGAAACCATTAACCGCAAATATGGCGTATTTAAAGAAATTCGCGGCATGGGAATGCTGATGGGCGCACAAATGTCAGATGCCTTTGAAGGCCGCGCTAAAGACATTCTGCCGCTGGCTATCGAAGAGGGTGTGATGGCACTGGTTGCGGGTCCCAACGTGCTACGTATGGCGCCATCTTTAGTCATTCCGGAAGCGGATATTGCTGAGGGTATGGCGCGTTTAGAGCGTGCTATTGAGCGGCTAGTTGCCAGCGCATGAGTAGGCAAGAAGCCACACAAGAGGGGGCGTTAAGGATGCTGGTAATTCGACCGGTAACAATGGCTGATCTTCCAGCCCTGGAGCAGTTGGCAGAGCACGCGGTGCCGCGGCTCACCAATCTGCCCGCCAACCGTGATCGGCTTGAGGAGCGCATTGTGCGCTCCCAGGAAGCCTTTAATAGCGACATAGAGTTCCCTGGTAACGAGCACTACATGTTCGTACTGGCAGATGATGACCGCGAGGAAGTACTCGGCACGGCGACTATTCGCGCCCAGGCAGGCGCAGCTGAAGCCTACTACACCTATCGCCAGGAAACGCTGATTCATGCTTCTCAACAGCTGAATGTGCGCCGGGAAGTGCAAACCTTGGCGCTTTCTCATGAAGCCTCTGATGCCACGCTGCTCTGTGCGCTATCGCTTAACCCACGCTACAAAGGCACCAGTGCAGAAAGTCTGTTACGCCGTGCGCGACTAATGTTCATTGCTCAATACCCCGAGCGTTTTTCACGCATTCTGGCGGTCGCCTTTCCGGGCTATCTGGATGGCAACAACGAATCGCCTTTTTGGGAAAGCGTCGGTCGCCACTTTTTTGCGCGCAGCTTCCAAGAAATGAATCACATTGCTGGCGTTCGCTCGAAAAGCTTTATTGCTGAAGTGATGCCGCAATTTCCGCTTTATCTACCGCTGCTAACGCCTCAGGCACGCGCTGCCATTGGCCGAGAGCATCCTGCCCATGAAGATGCACTAGCAGAAATGCTGGCAGAAGGCTTTGTGCGCTCCCGCCATGTCGATATTTTCGACGCAGGGCCGATTGTAAAAGCCGAGCGTGAGCGATTGGAAACTTTCCGTCGTGCCGCTTGGCATCCTGTCAGGGTACGCCCTGAACACGCGCTGCCCGATGCAGAGCCTGCGATGATTGCCAATCAAACCTTAGGTGATTTCCGCTGTATTGTGGCGCGTTATGCGCTTTCGCCTACTGGGCAATTAATGCTTTCACCACAGCACGCTAAACAGTTGGGTGTTGAAGAGGGGCGCGCGGTGCTAGCCGCGCCATTAAGCCTGCCAAGCGCGGTAGATGCGCTTGATGAAGGAGAGATGTAATGCGCATTCGACCCATTGCCCGCGACGATTTGGATGGGCTCCAGGCGCTTGCGCAACAGGCAGGCGTTGGCTTTACCTCACTGCCGGATAACCGCGAGTTTTTGGCTGGCAAAATTGAAGCCGCTGCCCGTGCCTTTGAAGAGCGCACGCCAGCCGATGATCGACTCTATTTTTTTGTACTGGAAGATGAGCAAAGTGGAGAGTTGGCCGGTTGCTGCGCTATTGAAGGTCAAGTAGGTCGTGAAGTGCCATTTTACCACTACCGCTTGGGAACACTGGCCCATTCATCGGTACAACTGGACTTGCACCGTACAATCGACACGCTATTTTTAAGTTCCGATCACACTGGCGATGCGGAAGTATGCTCGCTGTTCTTACGCCCTGAATATCGCGGCGAAGCGAATAAACACCTACGTAATGGCGCGCTGCTTTCCAAAGCTCGCTGGCTGTTTATGGCTCAGTTCCGTGACCGTTTTCCGCAAAAAGTGCTGGCGGAAATGCGCGGCGTGTTTGATGAAAATAACACCAGCCCCTTTTGGGAAAGCCTGGGTAAACACTTTTTCCCCATGGACTTTAATGAGGCCGATCGGTTAACCGGGCTAGGCCAAAAAAGCTTTATCGGTGAGCTGATGCCTAAGTTCCCGATCTACACCACCTTTATGTCGGAAGAGGCACTTGCCTGTATTGGCCAAGTGCACCGCCATACTCGACCAGCCCTTGAAATGCTCAAAAAAGAAGGGCTGCGTTGGGAAGGCTATATCGATATTTTCGATGGTGGCCCCACGGTGGAAGCCTATATTGACGACGTGCGAGCGATTCGTAATTCGCAGCTCTGCCAAGTGGAAGTTTCTCAAAATGCTCCCGACGAAAGCGTCAGCCGCTGGCTGGCAGCCTCTACCGAGATGCTTAACTTCACCGCTAGTTGGATAGGCCGCGGACCCAGCGAGGAAAACACCATCGTGCTTAACCCGCAAGAAGCGGATCGCCTGGGCGTGACGACGGGTGACTACCTACGCTTATTGGAAACCTAGTTTTTCAAGAACCGTTTTTCAAAAATAGCCTTTCAAGAACAGCTTCTCGAGAACAGCTTTTCAAGAACGGTTTTAAACAGTCTTTCAGAATAAATATACATAACAAGCTCGCACAACAAGCACGCATACGGGAAGGAGATAAACATGCACGCCCAACAGCAGCAACTGATTAACGGCGCCTGGGTAACGGGCGATGCCGATACCTTCACAAAGCACGATCCGGTTTCAGGAACACTGCTGTGGCAAGGTGCTTCGGCTTCAAGCGCACAGGTTGGCGCCGCTATTGATGCCGCGCGTGTAGCTTTTCCTGAATGGGCGCGCACTACGTTTGCTGAGCGCCAAGCACTTGTTGAGCGTTTTGTTGAGGTACTTACCGCCCGTCGTGAAGAGTTAGCGATAGCGATTGCCTCTGAGACCGGCAAGCCGCTTTGGGAAGCACGCACTGAAGCTGGCGCGATGGTCGGAAAGGTGGCGTTGTCTATCAAGGCTTATCATGAGCGCACTGGTGAGCGGGAAAAAGAAGTGGGTAGTGCGAAAGCCGTACTGCGCCATCGCCCCCACGGTGTCATGGTGGTCTTTGGCCCCTACAACTTCCCCGGTCACCTACCCAATGGCCATATGGTACCCGCGTTGCTCGCCGGTAATACCGTGGTGTTTAAGCCTAGCGACCAAACCCCGTTGACCGCCGATTTAACCCTGCAGTGCTGGGTGGAAGCAGGGCTGCCTGCAGGGGTGATTAACCTAGTGCAAGGTGGTGTCGCTGTAGGCCAAGCCTTGGCAGCGCACCCCGGCATTGACGGCCTGCTGTTTACGGGCAGCGCTAAAGTGGGTGGCATGTTGCAGCAGCAGTTCGCCGGGCAGTTGGATAAAATCCTGGCGCTGGAATTGGGCGGCAACAACCCGCTGGTGGTGAAGGATGTCGACGACGAGCGTGCTGCCGTACTGACTATTCTGCAGTCGGCGTTTTTATCCGGTGGTCAGCGCTGCACCTGCGCCCGCCGCTTGATGGTGCCGCAAGGGGACGTTGGCGATCGCCTGATCGACGCGCTTTCCGACGCTATCGCCAAGCTACACGTGGCAGGGCAATTTGAAGAAGCACCGGCGGCGCCGTTCTATGGCGGCTTGGTCAGCGTGCCAGCTGCCGATGGC
>NZ_JABUZF010000267.1:21731-33548 GCF_014897885.1 Halomonas sp. 3D7M
GGCAGCTGCCGATGGCTTGCTTAAGGCGCAAGACGAGCTGGAAGCCCTGGGCGGTACGGTGATTAACCGGATGCAGCGCCTTAAAGAGAACACCAGCCTGTTAAGCCCGGCACTGATTGATGTCACAGGGTTGGACGTGCCCGATGAAGAACATTTCGGCCCACTGCTGAAAATCCATCGTTACAGCGATTGGGATGAAGCGTTAGCCCTTGCCAACGATACACGCTACGGCCTGTCTGCAGGACTCATCGGTGGTGATAAAGCCGACTGGGACGACTTCCTGCTGCGCATTCGTGCGGGCATCGTGAACTGGAACCGCCAAACCACAGGGGCTTCTGGCGACGCTCCCTTTGGTGGCGTAGGTGACAGCGGTAACCACCGCCCCAGCGCTTACTATGCGGCGGACTACTGCGCTTACCCAGTGGCGTCGATGGAGGCCGATAGCTTGGAAATGCCGGAAACGCTGCCGCCAGGAGTCAACCTATGAGCGACGTGGTGAATAACAACGTAGTTAATAACAGCGTCAGAGAAGTCAACTTTGACGGCTTGGTTGGGCCCACCCACAACTACTCAGGGCTGGCCCATGGCAACGTGGCGTCGATGAGTCATGGTGGTCTGGTGTCCAACCCTAAAGAGGGCGCACTGCAAGGGCTTCTGAAAATGAAGTCACTGATGGATGCTGGCTACGCTCAGGGCGTATTACCCCCTCAACAGCGCCCTGATGTGGGCGCATTACGGGATTTAGGCTTCAGCGGTAGCAATAGCGATGTGCTGAACCGTGCCGCCAAAGAGGCACCCCAGCTGCTGAGGGCGGTCTGCTCAGCTTCCAGTATGTGGACGGCCAACGCAGGCACCGTTACCCCAAGTGTTGATGCGCCTGACCGCCGAGTGCATTTTACACCGGCGAACCTACAGTCCAGTTTTCATCGCTACCTAGAGCCGCAAACCACCGGCCGGGTGCTACAGGCTATTTTCCATGATGAGCAGCACTTTGCTCATCATCCGGTACTGCCAGCAACGCCTGCTTTTTCTGATGAAGGCGCGGCCAATCACACCCGGCTATGCGGTGAACACGGCGAGCCAGGTGTTCACCTTTTTGTGTATGGTCGTCAAGCATTTGGTGACGTGCGTAGCGGCGAACGTGAGCCAAAACGCTTCCCCGCTCGGCAAACCCTGGAAGCCAGTCAAGCAGTGGCCCGCCAGCACGGGCTAACAGATGCACAAACGGTGTTTGCTCAACAGCATCCGGATGCTATCGATGCGGGTGTTTTCCACAACGATGTCATTGCCGTGGGTAATGGCCCCGTATTGCTCTATCACGAAATGGCCTTTTTGGATGAAGCGCGCACCTTAGATGAGCTGCGTAGCAAAATGTCCACACCACTGATTCCCGTGCGGGTATCGCTAGACGCGGTGAGCATGGAAGATGCGGTAGCATCGTACCTGTTTAACTCCCAGCTCCTTTCCAACCCGGATGGCACCATGACGCTGGTCGTGCCCAGCGAATGCCAAGAGCGTGAAGCGGTTTGGCGTACGATCCAGGACTTTATTCTGGCCGGCAATAATCCGATTAGTGACGTGGTCGTTAAAGACGTTAAACAGAGCATGCGCAACGGCGGTGGCCCCGCCTGTCTGCGCCTGCGGGTTGCCCTATCCGAAGCCGAACGGGCAGCGTTGACCGGCCGCGTATTAATGAATGATGCGCTGTACGATGATCTGACTGCTTGGGTCAATCGCCACTACCGTGATCGCCTTGCGGCAGATGATCTAGCCGATCCTAAGCTCGCCACAGAAGTGCTCACGGCGTTAGATGAGCTGACGCAATTGCTAAAAGTGGGGGCAGTTTACCCATTTCAGTTGGGGTAAGAAGTACACCCAGCAAAACGCCAAGGCACAGCCTTGGCGTTAATCGTATATGACTGCAACGGATTGGCTTCAAATAGTTGGTAGTGCGTGGTAAACCTACAGCGCACCCGCAATGTTCGCGGCTCAGGGGGAGTGGTCAGCAGGGGAGTGGTAGTATTCGCTAAGTGCTCTAACGACTAACCACCAAAACTAGAGATCGGTATTTTGAAAAAAGTATTAATGAGTGCCTGCCTTCTAGGGAAAAAGGTTCGCTATGATGGTCGAGCCCTTCCCGTGGCAGACCAGATTATTGAGCAGTGGCATTCTGAAAGACGAATTGTTTCTGTCTGCCCTGAGGTTGAGGCGGGAATGAGTATTCCCAGGCAGCCTGCAGAGATTTTTGAAGGCAATGGTCAGAGCGTAATAAATGGCGAAGCCGATGTGATTGAAAAAGAGGGAGCCAATGTCACTGCCGAGTTTTTGGCGGGGGCTTCCGTTGCTCTAGATTTATGTCTTAAATTTAATATAAGCGTCGCGGTACTCGCTGAATCTAGCCCATCATGCGGAAGTTCCGCTATCTATGATGGCAGTTTTTCCGGTAAAAAAGTGCCAGGCATGGGAGTAACCGCCGCACTGCTCCGCCAGCATGGTATACGGGTGTTTAATCAGTATGAAATAGCGGAGGCCAATCAAGCGCTTCTCGCTAAACATGATGATTAAAGCGTCGAGAGCTAACCAGAGGCTCCCTAGCACTCGGTGTACCGCGTCTTATCGGCTTAATATCCTACGGTAAATGCCTGTTGAATATGTGTTGGCGTTTCTGCTTCATCCAGCATCGCTACTGCAAAATCCTCCATTGAAATACGCGATTCCCCGTTCTTATCCATGACAAGAGTGTCCGAGCCAAGGCGAAAGCTGCCTGTCCGCTTTCCAGGGACGAGCATGGCGGCAGGAGAGACGTAGGTCCATGCTGTGCGAGTTTCGGCAAGGCACCGTTGGTACTGTGCTTGGCAAGCCTTGGCAATTTCTAGTGCTGTTGCTGGTAGAAAGTCGGGGGCTGTTAACACCGTTTCCCCGTTGCGTCCGGGAATTAGCAATCGAGCGGCGCCGCCCACTAATAGCACACGTTGTTCGGCGAGAGCGCTGTTGAGAATCACATCCGTGAGTGTCACCAGCAGCGCTTCCTGCCCCTCTGGTGGGCGAACAGCGCTGATCAATAAATCCTGGCCTTCGACCGCCTGCGTTAGCTGGTGCGGGTCTGAGATGTCGGCGACACAGTAGCTTGCCTCAGCAGGCAGCTTGTTACGCTGACTTTCAGCTCTTACTACACCTGTGACGTGATGTCCCCGCGCTAACGCCTCACTCATAATGCGTGTTCCGACGTCACCTGCGGCACCCAGTATCGCGACTTTCATGATCGTTATTCCTTGGTTTAGTGGGTCTTGATTGAGTAGATATTCAGTTAGTACGAGAAAGCTGTTTGGCTTTGCCAATATTGAGCAGGGCAATACCTGCGCCAATTAAGACAATGCCTAGGAGTAAGCCCTCAGGGGCGGCTTCTCCCTGGAGGAAGATCGCAACAGGCACCCCCACGACAGCGCCGACGGAACCCAATAAGCTCAGGAATACGGGGCCACCGCTTTTCTGGAGCAGGAACAGTAGAAAGAACTGGCCTGCGAACACTAGCGCTTGGAGTGCAATCAGCATGATGGGCAAGTGGTGTTGAGTTGGAACACGCAACGAAAAGCTTGGTAAGAAGCCTATTCCTAGCAGGATTACAACGGCGGCAATCAGCATGCCGGGGGCCAGAGCACCGCTCGACACACCTGCAGGCCAGCGCAGAGTCCGGTAGATGTTGCCGATGGCTAAGAGCACTGGGCCAGCCAGGGCAATCAGAATCCAGAGGTGATTGGCATCAGGTGACGATAGCTTATTGGCGGCTAAGGTGATGGCACCCAACAGCGCAGACATAACACCAGCCGCTCGCATAAATTGAAATTTTTCTATTTTCAATAACAGCGCACCAATGTAGGTGAGCAGCGGCGGTAGCGTAATGATTAAGGCAACGAACCCAGCACCCACATGTGGGATAGCGGAGAAAAAGATCAAGTTAGAACCAGCCACGCCAAGCAGTGCGGCTACGGAGTAGTACTCAACCGAGCGCAAGCTTATAGGCGGTAAATGGCCACGCAGTGCTGAGACGGCCAACAGAATTAATGCCGCCCCAGTGATTGACCAAAACAGAAATGCGAGTGCAGATAGCTGCATTTCACCAGCAAATTTAGCCAAGTTTGTTGAAAGGCCGAGTAGAGCGCCGCCTGACAGTAGGTAAATCAGTGGTGCAAGCCAGACCCTTTTTGATGAGTGTGTAGCAATTGTGTTTGATAATGCCATTAGATATGCTCTCAATTAATGTCTTGATATCAAGATATATGCAGGTTCTCTTGACGTCAAGATAAATGGGCTAAGCAATAATAAGGAGCGCAGTACTTCTATGGATCATGTGGATAGAATTCTTAATCAGTGGCGACAGGAAAGGCCTGACCTTAATGTTACGCCGATGGCCACCCTTGGGCGGATTAAGCGACTGAGCTACTGCTTAACCCGTGAACTGGAAAAGACCTGGACAAAGTACGGGCTGAACGGTGCAAGTTTTGACGTTTTGGCGACCCTTCGCCGAGAAGGCCCCCCTTTTGCGTTATCGCCAGGGGGGTTAATGGCTTCAACCATGGTGACCTCTGGCACTATGACGCACCGTATCAACCTGTTGGAAAAGGCTGGTTTGATTGAGCGGGTCAAAAACCCAGAGGATGGGCGCGGTTTTCTGATCTCTCTTTCACAGCGTGGGTTTGAATTGATTGATGAAGCGGTTACCGCCCATGTGGAAGCGCAGGCGCAACTGGTGAGTGGCCTCAGTGAAGAGCAGCTGGCGCAATTAGATGCTCTGCTGAAGCAGTTTTTAGCGGGATTGGAGCAGTAGCGGTGTGTGCTATAGCCGCGTACACATCGATATTGTTGAGCATCCTACCTAGGGCAGTACTGCTCAGGCTAAGCGCCCCCATTGAAGCGCTGACATATAAAAGGCGAGCCCAAATCATGTTTTGTGGGCGATTTTTAATGTTAACGGGGTTGAGTGTTTTTCGTGTGCTGAACAAGAGGAAGCCCGCTAAAAACGGGCTTCCTCTCGCATTAGAAGCTAGCGCTCATCTCGGCTAACGCTGTTTATTCGAATCCCTCGAGTACCACTTTTCCAATCATACTCTCGGCCTCCAATTTTTCGTGAGCCCTACGCAGGTTAGTCGCATTGATATTGCCCGCATTGACACCCAACGTACTCTTCAAGATACCCTGATCAACCAGCGCGGCGACTTCATTCAGCAGCTTTTGCTGGGCAACCATGTCTGTGGTCTTATACATGGAACGGGTAAACATGAACTCCCAGTGTAAGGAGAGACTTTTACTCTTTAGTGCACGTACATTCAGTACTTCAGGGTCGTCGATCAAGCCAAACTGACCCTGCGGCTTCAGTGCAGCAATAATCTCGTCAAGATGCTCTTCGGTGTGGTTAAGGCTGACAACATGGTCAACTTCTCCAACCTCTAATTCCTGCAGTTGCTTACTCAGCGATGCTTTATGATTGATAACATGATGCGCACCTAACTGTTCCAACCAGGCCTGACTTTCCCCCCGAGAGGCCGTGGCAATAACGGTCAGACTGGTTAGTTGGCTCGCCAACTGAACCAGAATGGAACCAACACCACCAGCAGCACCGATAACCAGCAGTTTCTCACCTGCGTGCTCCCGACCGGGTTTGATGTTCAGTCGGTCGAATAGCATTTCCCAAGCGGTAATGGCTGTCAGCGGCAACGCAGCGGCACTAGCAAAATCGAGAGAGCTGGGTTTGCGACCGACAATGCGTTCGTCCACCAGCTGGTATTGAGCATTACTGCCCTGGCGGCTGAGATCCCCAGCATACCAAACAGCATCTCCGGGCTTGAAAGCGCTGACCTTCTCTCCCACAGATGTCACAATACCTGCAGCGTCCCAGCCAAGAACCTTCCAGCTACCTTGGTTAGGCTCGACATTGGCGCGAATTTTGGTATCCACCGGGTTGACCGCCACGGCTTTCACTTCAACCAGTACATCGTGCCCACTGGGTTCCGGTATCGGTAGTTCGATATCGCAGAGTGAAGTCTCCTCCTGAATCTGCAGAGCCAGTTGGTAGCCGATTGCTTTCATTGTCTGTGCCATGCTGTACTCCTGTTTTATCTGAAAGTTTTAAGTCGCCGAGTAAGCGGGGTAGGACGTATAGCCCTCGGCATCACCGCCGAAAAGGCTGTCATTCTGAAAACTGGCCAGAGGCAAACAGTGATGCAGGCGCATAGGCAGGTCAGGGTTCGCTATAAACGGGCGGCCAAACGCCACCAGGTCAGACAGCCCAGAATCGATCATTTGACTGGCCCGTTCCTTGTCATAACGTCCAGCCACAATCAGCGTGCCCTGATACACTTGACGTAGCGCCAGGCGGAAATCGCTCGGTATCTCGGGGGCATCATCCCAGTCAGCTTCAGCCAGATGGATGTACCCGATACCCAGTTCCTGTAGCTGAGTTGCCGCATGCAGAATGGTGGGGATGATATCCGGGCAGCTCATGCCACGAGCCGTAATGAACGGAGCCAGACGCACGCCCACTTTTTCAGCTCCCACTTCGCTTGCCACTGCTTCGGCAACCTCAACCAGAAAACGGATTCGATTGTCACGACTGCCACCATAAGCGTCTGAGCGCGTATTCGAGGTGGTGCGTAGAAATTCATCAATCAGGTAGCCATTGGCGGCATGAATCTCAACACCATCAAAACCGGCTTCCATGGCGTTCCGGGCGGCCTGTCGATAGTCTTCTACCACGCCCTGAATCTCTTCGGTTTCCAGTGCGCGTGGCGTTGGGCAGGGCACCATGCCACCCACACCGTTTTCATCGGCTAGCCAGATACTGGCCTCAGGATTGATGGCCGAAGGTGCAACAGGTAAGGCTCCCTGATGAAAATTAGCATGTGACATACGGCCTACATGCCATAGCTGGAGGTATATAACCCCAGCCTCGGCATGGACCGCATCCGTCACTTTGCGCCAGCCGTCCACCTGCTCAGCACTATGGATGCCGGGAGTGAAGCTATACCCCTGTCCTTGCTGAGAAATCTGCGATGCTTCCGTAATGATCAAACCAGCACTGGCGCGTTGCGCGTAATACTGAGCCATAAGTGAATTGGGGATGTTGCCCGGCTGAGTACTGCGGGCACGTGTCATCGGGGCCATGACGACACGGTTGTGCAGAGACTTTCCCGGCAGCGAATATGAGCTGAACAGCTTCATGAGTGACTCCTTTGATTAACTGGGTAGTGTCGATCGCATGCCATTGCCATCCACTAAGCTCACTTATCTACAGATAAGACAGCGGCATACCGGGATGGGAAAACCGTGCGACTCCACTGCTGTGCATCGCCATCAGTCGGGCCTAAAAGTTGGCTAGCGACCGATAATAGAAACGCCATTTCAAGACAGAGAGAGACATGGCGACTTCTGATCTAGCGGAATGCACTAAAAACAGAAGCAGCTTATTTGACCTTATTGGTTTGAAAAACTAGCCTTCAATACAAATACCTTCAAAAAATATTTGAATATGCGCTCTATTCAGGATCTCAAGATTTTTATCGAAACCGCTCGTCAGGGAAGCCTTTCAGCCGCTGCCAGGCAGATGGACCTATCACCCGCGGCCACGAGTGCTGCAGTGAAAAGGCTGGAGGCCGAACTCGGCGTGCCGCTGTTTATCCGCTCAACCCGTCACTTGCGCCTGACTCATCAGGGCGAGACCTTTCTTGGTCACTGTCAGCAGGCACTCCAACTACTGGATGATGGCTGCCAAGCTATACAGAAAGGTCAAACCGTTATTCAGGATGTACTGCAACTATCCATGCCATCCGATATAGGTCGGAATTTGCTACTCGGCTGGCTAGATGAGTTTCTCGACATATATCCGCGTATCGACCTGCGTATTCAATTGTCTGACCGATTGGTTAATATATATCGCCAACCGGTTGATATCGCCTTACGTTACGGTGAATTGCCGGACTCCAACTTGATCGCTGTGCCGCTTGCGCCAGACAACAGACGCGTGCTCTGCGCTTCGCCTGACTATGTCCAACAGTTCGGCACACCTCTTCGTCCTGAGGATTTAACGAAACATAACTGCCTCTGTTTTATGCTCGGTGAAGACGTGCATGGCCGCTGGCGTTTCTGGAAAAATGGCCAAGAAGTGTCAGTGAAAGTGAGGGGCAGCCGTGTAGCCGATGACGGTGAGGCAGTGCGGCGCTGGGCCCTGTCCGGCAAAGGAATCGCTTACAAGGCTCGTCTGGATGTTATTGAGGATTTGAGTAATGGGCGCCTGGTTCCTCTGTGCGAAGACTGGGAGACTGAACGCACGCCGTTCAATCTGATCTGCGCCGACCGTCGCCAGTTTAGTCCAGCGGTTCAGGCGCTGAGACAGTTTCTTTTGTCACGACTCGAGAAGCTTTCAGCCTGATTTCCTTTGTGTAATATGAGTCGTCATTTTTAATCGATACAGAGGGTGTGATGTCTGGTCAGGGTGGCTGTGAGTTTATAGAGACGTCGGAACAACGCCCGGTGGTCGCAACCATCGCCGTTCTATTAAAAGATGATAAAGTACTCTTAGTGCGTCGCTCTAACCCACCTGATGCTGGTCGGTGGGGCTTTCCAGGTGGAAAAATTGAGCGAGGCGAAACCATAGAAGAAGCTGCGCTGAGAGAGCTTTACGAGGAAACAAATGTTATCGCCAACGTGCATAGAGTGTTCAATGCTGTTGACGTATTAGACTTCAATAAACGTAGTGAGCTTGAATATCATTTTGTGCTTATAGCTGTACTCTGTGTATGGGTTTCAGGTGAGCCCTTCGCGGGTGATGATGCACTAGATGCCTGCTTCTTTAATCTGGATGATGTCAACGAAAAAAATCTGGCTCTTAGCTTAGATGTTGAAAAAGTGGCAAGACAAGCTCTGGTTGTATATGAAAATGAGCTAGTTGAGTAAGGTTGGTTTTAACTTCTGAATTCTTCTAAGGAAGATATTTTGGAATCGCCGTTTAGTGTATTGATACCTAAGAAGTAGGGTGGCTTTATGGATAATGAGTATGGATCTCTAGCCTCTTGGGTTTACCATGTGGATAAACCCATTGGCCGAACGTTTGGAGATATTGAGTTTTATTTGTCACGCCTCAAGGACACTAGCGGGCCAATTTTAGAGCCTGCGGTTGGTAATGGGAGGTTTCTTATACCACTGCTTGAGGCCGGTCATGTCGTCCATGGCTTTGATGCCTCTCCTCATATGTTAGAGATCTGCAAGAAGGAGCTTTCTAAAAGGAATTTAACCGATAATGTCAGCAAGCAACATTTTGAAGACTTTGTCTACCAGGAGGCGTTTTCTGCGGTAGTAATGCCTGCAGGGTCTATTCAGTTAATTAAGTCGCCTGTTGCATGCTTAGGCTTTCTTAAGCGCTTAAAAGCTTGCTTATCAGAATCGGGTAAAATTATTGTAGATATAGACTCATTGGCTTTTATGCTTGATTCTGGGCCTGAAGCGCGCATGTGGAATTTAGGCGCGGATATGCTGACCTTAACAGAGTCAAGGGTGAAGACCAGCTATTTACATCAGACCACCGTTTCTCAGTTGAGGTATGAACACTGGCGTTCAGGAAGTTTAGTCTCTTCGGAGTTAGAGATTTTTTCTCTGCGCTTTTGGGGTGTTTCTGAATTTAGAAGCTTGTTGCATGAAGCCGGGTTTAAAGATGTTTCTATTACGTTGGACTATAAGCACCCGTTTTCAATGAGTGATAGCGATGTGGCGTCACCAAACGCAATTACTTTTGAAGCCTCATTGTAAATAGCTAAGTGGGTCAGGAGGTTAATGGCTTCCTCAATGGTGTCTTCTGGCACTATGACCAACCGTATCAATCAGTTGGAAAAGGCGGGGTGGATCGAACGGGTTAAAAGCCCTGAGGACAGGCGAGGCTTTCTGATTTCACTTTCTCAACCAGGGTATGAACTGATTGATGAAGCGGTGACGGCCCATGTAGAAACCCAGGCGCAATTAGTGAGCGGTATGAGCGCTGAGCAGTTGGCGCAGCTAGATGACTTAATGAAGCAGTTTTTGGCGGGATTGGAGCAGTAGTGGTGTGTGCTATAGCCGCGTACACATCGATATTTGCTGCGCCCATGTTGCTAAAGGGTTGAGGTGTTGGAATGAGCGAGCAAAAATATCTCGAAAAGTCACTCAGCGCTGCGGTTTATCCGCCATTAAAGCGGGCGCTTCGTCTTGTGGACACTACCTTGCCTATGGTCGCCGTTGATGCAGGCTGCGGAGCAGGGCGCGATGCACTATTCATGGTAGAACACGGCTATACAGTGCATGCCTATGATAAAAGCGATGAAGCGATAGCGCGTCTGGAGGAGGTTGGAGGGCGTTATATTCATCAAACTCTATTTCCTAAAGTGTCCTGCTTTGAGCAGTTTGTGTATCCAAGAACTGCGCTCATTAATGCATGTTCAAGCCTGTTTTTTTGTGATCCTGGGCTATTCGCCAGCGCGTGGCAAAACCTTACGCGCTCACTATTGAAGGGCGGTGTATTCTGTGGTCATTTCATGGGACCTGATGACAGCTGGGCAAAAATGGGGCGAGGAGATTTATCGATACACTCTTACTCTAACATCCAAGCGCTTTTTAAGGATGCGTTTAGAGTCATCGATATTATCGAGCATAATACGCAGGGTAAGACACTGCTTGGTAAGCCCAAGCAGTGGCATATTTACGCCGTTGTTGCTCAGAAAGTCATTTGACTACTCCTTACAGGGCTAGTGGTTATCTCTCTCTAGGTTGCCACGAATCCCCCCCGCCATTGCTTCCATAAACGTGCGTACTCTGGCTACACGGCGTAAGTCTGGGTGGGTGAGCAGCCATAGTGGAGTGGTCAGTGTTTCTATGGGGGCGCTTAGCCTTAGGAGTGCTTCATCGGCATCACCGAGATAGCAGGGGAGTACTGCAATCCCCGCCCCGTGGCGGACAGCGGATTGCATACCGAGCATGCTGTCTAGCTTGTAGGCGGCGCTTTTATCCATCATCCACTTTTCAAGTGCTGTATCGCCTAGATGAACATCCGGGCCTATCCAAGCTTCTTTTTGTAGTGACACTGGGTCTAGCGGCAGAGGGGTGTTTAGAAGGAGTGGGGCGTTTTGCCAAAGCGCCTTTTGTCCATAAATCGCCAGGTTGATATCGCTTACTCTGCGGCCTACGAGGGTTTCCGGTGGCTTACGGGTAGGGCGAATAGCGATATCGGCCTCACGCCGCGATAAACTTTGAAGCTGGTTGGAGATAACCACTTCCAGCGTGATATCTGGGTAGTGCTGGCGAAAATTTGCCAGTAGCGGTGAGAGTAGCCCTGCGAAAAGTGTGTCAGTGGTGGTAATTCGCAAGCTGCCGGTGAGGGTCAAATCCTGCCCAATAATGCGGCGCTCGGCGCCGTTGACTTCGCTCTGCACGCGTTTGGCTGAAGCGGTCAAATCATCCCCCGCCAAGGTCGGTGTATACCCTGTGCGGCTGCGCTCGAAAAGAGTCACCCCCAGTCGCTGCTCCATATCACTTAAACGCCTAAAGACGGTGGCATGACTGATACGCAGCGCTCGGCTGGCGCCGGATAGCGATCCTGTTTCGGCAATCGCTAGCACAATTTGTAGGTCGTCCCATCTTATTTGCTGTTCATTCATGCAAACCTATCTCTTATTTTTAGCCAATGTTTGATCGTATGTGAACAGGTTAGTCTGTCATCAAACCAATCAACAGGGGAGATGCAGTATGAATGTATTGGTTGTCTTGGCTCATCCTGAACGTAAGCGTTCATTCCAGGACGTA
>NZ_JABUZF010000271.1:0-6002 GCF_014897885.1 Halomonas sp. 3D7M
TAGTTCACATCAATACCGTCTGGGCGAATCTCTAGCGCGCGCTGAAACATGCGCTCAGCGGTATTGCTGTTGCCAAAGCCTAACGGCCTGCCTGGTGCGCGGTCGTATAGCGCTCCTAGCGTGACATAAGCCGAGCCATTGCCGCCTTGTGGGTCGATTTCAATGGCCCGCTCCAGCACATCGCGGGCATCGCCCGCGGTGCCTAATGCACCAAGCCCACCGCGTTCACGTGCGTAGGAAGCCAGCACGATGCCTTGCCAGATCAATACTTCCGCTTGATCAGGATGTTGGCTAGCCAATTGCTCAGCCTCACTGGCCAGCGCTTTAAGCGTGCTCTCACGCTCGTTAGCTGGCATCTCAGTGACGGTGTGTTCCCAGCGATTTTTTAGCGAGAATACGTCACCTTCATAAGCCGACACGCTTAATGGGGCTAGCGCTAAGGCGCTACCTAACGCCGCTGCAATGAGTAACCGAGAAAAAGGGGGTGTGCGCATAATAAGCTCCTGGTTTATTTTTGTGCTTTCTAACAAGTAATACGTTTGGTATTGGGGTCTGAAATCACCCACACCCATAATGTAACGAACGTTTGAATGAATCGCCAATAAATAAGCGCTTTGTTAACCACACTGCCATTAGCGTAAGCTGGTGCTCTTTGAGGAGGTGAAAAACGCAATGAAAGGCCGAAATATGACGCGCTGGCGCGATCCAGCGAAAGACCCGCGCCAACAACCTAAGAGCAACCTGATCACAGCAGAGGGTGCGGCTCGCCTACGCGCTGTCTTGGACCATCTATCGCGAGTTAAACGCCCCGCCATTTCGGCCAAAGTCGGCGAAGCGGCCGCCCAGGGTGACCGCAGTGAAAATGCCGATTACACCTATAACAAGAAAGAGTTAAACCGCGTTATTGCGCGTATCGGCTACCTAACAAAACGGTTGGACGAACTGCAAATTGTTGATCGTCTGCCCGCTGACACCAGCAAGGTTTTTTTTGGCGCGTACGTCGATTTGGAAGATGAAAGCGGAGAGCAAGTTCATCTTAGAATTGTTGGCCACGACGAAATCGATACCAAAAAGCGCTGGATCAGTATCGATGCCCCTATGGCCAAAGCACTGCTCGGGAAAGAAGTAGACGACGATATCACGGTACTCACACCCAATGGCGAGACGTTCTACACCATCACGGCGATCCGTTATCCGGGCATGAAATCACCGCCTACTTGAGGCGCTAAGGACTACTCTTCTAACGCGTAATCTACCGTAGTGACGACTCTGATTCGCTTGATATGGGGTGTATAGCTATCAAGATCTTCAATGGAAAAGTAGCCCTGGGTCGCTTGGCGTATTCCCCCAACACCACTACCAGAATCCTCGGCAAACTGCTGGGCTGCATTGCGTGCATCAGCCGTCGCTTCAGCAATCATTTCAGGCTTAATGTCGTCTAAGCCAGTAAACAAAAACTCAGTGCGGTATTCATAGCTAGGCGACAACAGCACGCCTTGACGTACCAAAGCAGTGGCTTGGGGCACCGCCTCTATCACCCCACTAACATTATCAGTACGTAGCAACAACGTAGCCTCAGCCCGATAGCGCTCGTCTGGGCGTTCGCCACCATACATATTGCTAAATTGATCAGTGATACGCGGTGGCGTTACGCTGACGTTGCCCATATCGAAACCACGGGCATCCAGAAATTGGCGAATCAACTGCTCATTGCTGGAAAGTTGCTGCTCTAAGTCAGAAAGCGAATTGGCATTAACAGTATAGTTAAGTGGCCATAGCACCATATCCGCCGCCACTTCGCGCTCGGACAAGCCACGCACGGTGACGCTGCGTGAAGATTGCTGCCAAACCTCCGCTGCCCCTTTGAAGTAACTGCCTCCCCACACTAGCCCCAGCGCCAGCAAACCGCCCAAGATCAACGCACTGCCAATAACGGCCGTCGTACGAACGCTTCCTGTCATTTCCATCTCCTTTTACACGTGTCACCGAAACGAGGCTTACAAATGGCATCATAGACGTAAATAGTCGTCTCAGCAGTGGCGCTTGCTATTTAGCGGCTCGATACACTTTAAAGCGCCGATTATCTGCCAAGGTCTCAAAACTACCGAAGGTGCCTTCCAGCACATCAGGATAAGGAAGAAAGGCATTCGCCACTAACACAAGCTGCCCCTTGGCCGATAAATGATTGGGCGCTTCTGAAATCAGCCGTGCGCTAGGGCTATAGGTAATCTCGCGCTCCTGATGAAACGGCGGATTGCTGATGATCAGATCAAACTGCTCTCCCCCAAGCGCTGAATAGACGTCGCTCTCAAGCACTCGACCACTAAGCTGGTTGGCTGCTAGCGTTCGGCGGCACGCTTCCACTGCAAACGCACTGACATCCACGGCGGTGACCTGATGGCCTCGCGCTGCAAGCCAAGCACTGATAATGCCGTCGCCGCAGCCCATATCCAGCACGTTGAGCGGCTTTTTGGGCAAGCTAGTCGCTATGCTTTCGAGCATTAAACGCGTGCCTTCATCAACCTTGCCGTGACCAAAGACGCCAGGATGACTCACCAGTTTTAAATCCAGCGCGTCAAAGGTTTGCCACGCATTATCTGGCTGCTCCATCGCTACCGTGCGCGTAGCAAACAACGAGCAACGACGAGCATTATCGAGCTTATCGCAGCGCATGCCCAACTCATTCAATATCTTAGGCACGCGCTTGATGCCTCCCTGGTGCTCACCAACAACATCAAGCGGGGTATTTTCAGGCAACACGTGACATAGCCATGTTAGCCACCAGATTCCCAGTTGATGAGCCTTCGGCCAAAACAGCACCACCTGCCCAGCCTGCTGAATAAAGGGTGCATCAAACGGGCTAGCGGCTGCTTTACCGCCGGATGCCCAGTGTTCACGCAGCGCCACATCCCCACTTATCATTGCCGTGGAGTGGGCTTGCAACCAAGCATCAGCAGGCGGCGCAACGGGCCATAAGTTAGCCGCTTGGCCATAGAAACGTTCAAGGAGTTGGCAAGCAGGCAGTTGAGCGCTCATACATCGGCCTCGGGTTTGGTGAAGGTGTAAAGTAAATAGCGACCTAGCCGCCAGTGAGGATCTTGGCGGCAATACTGCTTTTCGAGCGCCAGCAGCGTTGCCTGCTCGCTCTCTTCCGCAGAGGGATGGCGTAAATAGTCCTGAAAAATTCGTATCCCGGCAACGGAATCCATGCGCAGGCCGTTATTCGCTGCCCACTGGCACACTTCGTCGTGGGTGACCGGTGAGATAGGCGTTAACCGCTGTCGCTTACCTTTGCCCTCAAGCTGGTCGCTAAGCGCTTTTTGTAAGTTACCTTTGATGACGTTGGAAAAACGCAACGCATCGCGGTTAAACACCATCAAACTTAACTGCCCGCCGGGGGCAAGCAGACTCGCCAGCGTTTGCACAGCCTGCTCAGGCTCTCCTAACCACTCAAGCACAGCGTGGCAGGTAATAAGCGGCCACGGCCCAGGCGCTTGCTGCGGCAGCGACTGAAGTGGCGCGGCAAGATAGCGCAGCTGTTCTGGTGGCCAAGCATCTGCAGCACATCGCTCGTCATGCCATGCATTTGCATGG
This sequence comes from Halomonas sp. 3D7M, assembly GCF_014897885.1. Classification (NCBI taxonomy): domain Bacteria; kingdom Pseudomonadati; phylum Pseudomonadota; class Gammaproteobacteria; order Oceanospirillales; family Halomonadaceae; genus Halomonas; species Halomonas sp. 3D7M. The sequence goes on from NZ_JABUZF010000271.1 coordinate 3,595, forward strand.
GCCAACATATCCTGGGAAGGCTCTGCCATGGTGACCGCGTGCCCACGCTGAGCAAACCAGCCCGAGAGCTGTCCTAAACCACCACCAACATCAAGTACTGGCTGTGCTGTCAGGCGCAGCATTTGCGGCAGCAAATAATCCAGCATCGCCAGCCGCAGCTCGCCACGGGGCGCTTGGTAAAGCGAACGAGAGAACTTATCGACCAAGCCATCGAAATAGCGATCTCCCGCTTGGGTTAGCTCATAGCCTTTTGCAATATGGCTGTTTGAAATATGACTTGTTGATGTATCAAGAGGATGCATGCATGGCGCCAAGCGTTGACTCAAAGTCGCGTAGTTTAACCTGCCTGAGAGCAGAAGGCTTGCTCCGATAGTGAAGACAACGGGGGCTAATTGTCGATGCCAAGCCATACCACGAGTATTGTCTTTCGGATCGAAAACAGCTAATTTGGGAACGTTCCCATTTATTTAAGAAACACGCCACTTATGCCGTCACCTCGGGCCACCCTCATCGAAGTTGCCAAATTAGCGGGTACATCCAAAACCAGCGTCTCACGTTATTTCGGTTCAGAACGCGAACGGCTAACCCCCAAGCTCCAGTCACAAATTGAGCAGGCAGCTAACACATTGGGCTATCAACCCAATCTCATGGCGCGTGGCCTAAAAGGCGGAGGCTCACGGCTGCTGGGTATGCTAGTGGCTGATATACGTAACCCTTTTTCGGTTGCCGCTGTGCATGGCGTGGAGCAGGCCGCTCGAGCCCACGGCTATTCGCTGATCGTATGCAATACCGATAACGACCCAGAGCAAGAACAAACGCAACTAGCGTCGCTGGCCGCCTACCAAGTGGAAGGACTAATCATCAATGCGGCGGGGCAACCTGAATCTCAGTTGCAAGCATTAATGCACAGCGGTATTCCGCTGGTGCTGCTTGATCGCGAAATTCGCCAACTCGATGCCGAGGTTATTGGGCTCGATAACACCCAAGCGATTGATATGGCACTGGATCACTTAGTGCAACAAGGCTATCGCTCAGTGCTTTATGTAAGTGAAGCACCTGAACATGCCAGCGCTCGCCAAGAACGGCTGAAACGATTTAAGCAGCAAGTAAAAACCCTAGGCCTGGACAACCAGACGCTAGTGCTAAGCAGCCTAGATGAACATTCAGCCCTGCCAACATTAAGCGAGTTTACCCGGCGGCCTGCCAGCGCTCCCAAGGCAGTATTGTGCGCCAACGGCAACGTAACGCTCGCGATGGTGCGCGGCTTTCAGCACCTTGGCCTCACGATGGGCTCAATCGGTTTACTAGGCATTGATGAGTTGGAGTGGTGTGAACTCGTGTCGCCAGGCATCACCACCCTTGCCCAGCCAACCGATGCGATTGGTCAAGCCGCAGTTGCCTGCCTGCTTAATCAGCTTCCCCAGCACGCAGGTAAGCTCGCCGTGCAAGCCCGACACTCACCAACGCTAATTGCCCGGGGTAGCACTACCCCCTCAGGATAGCCCTTACCTGCAGCGTTGCGAGACGCCGTACAACTGACACCTCGAAATGGTATCGTTCCCAATCAGCAGCAAAACGAGTGAGACGCCCTATGACACAGTCTGATTCTGCACCCAAAATACTGACCTTCGGCGAAGCCATGGCCATGTTTGTCGCCGATGCCCCCGGCCCTCTTGCAAACATTGAGCACTTTCAGCGCCGTTTGGCGGGTGCCGATAATAATGTCGCGATAGGCCTCTCCAGGCTGGGCTTTCAGGTAAGCTGGCTAAGCCGAGTGGGCAATGACAGTTTCGGCCAATTTATTCGCAAAGCACTGGAAGCTGAGCGTATCGATAGCCAGCATATTCACACTGACTCACAGCGCCCCACAGGACTGCTCTTTAAAGAGCGTGCACAGAACGGCGCTGACCCGCGAGTTGAATATTTCAGACAAGGCAGTGCCGCGAGCCACCTCTCTATTGAGGATGCTAAGAATGTCGACTTTCAGGCACTTACCCACCTACACGCAACAGGCATTACCCCAGCCTTATCTGAAAGCGCTTGCCAGCTTACCCGCCATTTGATGAAACAGGCGCGTGCTCATGGTGCGAGTATTTCCTTTGACCCCAATCTGCGTCCGTCACTTTGGCCCAACGAGAACGTCATGCGCACTACCTTAAATGAACTTGCCAGCCGTGCCGATTGGGTATTGCCAGGGCTGGCCGAAGGGCGCTTGCTGACTGGCTGCGAATCGCCTGAAGCAATTGCCGACTTCTATCTGGCGCGCGGTGTTAAGGCTGTCATTATTAAACTGGGTCCAGAAGGTAGCTACTATCGCGGCAACATCAACGGCTCACTGGAAAGTTGTTTGGTTCCTGGTCAACCAGTCGCTGAAGTAGTCGATACCGTTGGCGCAGGCGATGGCTTCG
>NZ_JABUZF010000271.1:6027-7501 GCF_014897885.1 Halomonas sp. 3D7M
GGCGCGATTAGCGCCTTATTAGATGGTCTTACGCCTCAGCAGGCATTGAACCGCGGCAACTTGGTGGGCGCCCAGGCCGTTCAAGTAGTGGGCGACATGGAAGGCTTACCTAGTCGCCAACAGCTACAGGCACTAGAACAACGCTAAGCCACTAGCATTCGCAAACACCATCCAAGCGACAGGAGGCAGCATGAAAAAGAGCGTCATCGTACTAGGGCGGCTCAGCTCATCTCAATGGGCGGAACTTGAACAGCACGCCCAGTTAGTTGGGCTATCCAAACCATTAGACCTCACTCAACAAGACGTGCTTTCCAACCTAGCGCAAGCGCATGGCATTATCGGCTCCGGCTTGGCGATCACCCCTCAGTTGCTGGACGCAGCGCCCAACTTGAAAGTCATCGCGACCGTCTCTGTTGGCTATGACAACATCCCCGTTGATGAACTGACCCAGCGCGGCATTATGCTGTGTAACACGCCTGATGTGCTTACCGAAACCACCGCCGATACTGGTTTTGCTCTGATCATGGCCACGGCGCGCCGGGTAGTTGAATTAGCCGAGTGGGTCAAAGCAGACAAATGGCAGGCCAGTATTGGCCCTGCACTATTTGGTAACGATGTGCATGGTAAAACCCTCGGCATGGTGGGATTTGGACGTATTGGTCAGGCTGTCGCCAGGCGCGGAGCTTTGGGTTTTGGGATGCGGGTGCTTTACTCCAATGCATCGCACAAACCTGCCCTTGAAAAGGAGCTGGGTGCGCAGCGCCGCGAACTCAACGAGCTGTTGGCCGAGGCCGATTTCGTCTGTGTTACCGTGCCACTCACCGCCGACACCGAACATTTGCTTGGTGCGAATGAGTTCGCGCTGATGAAGCCCTCCGCCATCTTCATCAATATCGCTCGCGGCAAAGTCGTCGACGAAAATGCGTTAATAGATGCCTTGAAAAACGGCGCTATCCAAGCAGCCGGGCTGGATGTATTTGAGCAGGAGCCGCTCCCCTCCTCGTCACCGCTAGCGAAGATGCCCAATGTGGTCGCACTGCCGCATATCGGCTCTGCCACCCATGAAACCCGCGACGCCATGGCCCAGCGGGCGGTGGATAATATTTGCTTGGCACTTCAGGGTGAACGCCCTATCAGCCTGGTCAACGAGGAAGCATATCGATGAGTACTGTTAACACCACGTCTACACCGCTCTGCTTACTGTTCGACTGCGATGGCACCCTAGTGGATAGCGAAGTACTGCTTGCCGAGGTGATGGGTGAAATACTTCCCGAATTTCACCTACCCTTCTCAGCACAGCAATATATGGATGAATTTCGCGGGGTACGTTTCCTGACAATCGTCCAAACGCTGGAACGTCGTTTTCAGACATTGGAAAACAGCAAGCTTTCTCAGCTTGAGGCAGACATGCGGACACGTATGGAAACCCGCATGCGTGCTGAGCTGGTGGCAATACCGGGTATGGCTGCCGCAT
>NZ_JABUZF010000271.1:7547-7768 GCF_014897885.1 Halomonas sp. 3D7M
CCCAAAGCCGTGGTGTCTAATGGCCCCGAACCCAAAATTCGTTGTGCGCTGGAAAGCACCGAGCTAGGCCACCATTTTGGCGACAAGCTGTTTAGCGCCTATACCTTAAACGTCTGGAAACCCAACCCTGAACTTTATCGCCAAGCCGCCGCCGCAATGGGCCACTCCCCCCAACAATGCGTGGTGATTGATGATGCGGCGGTGGGAGTGGAAGCGGGGTT